>CALBEV010000001.1 GCA_937891045.1 uncultured Burkholderiales bacterium
CTGGAGCCGAGCTGGCCATCGTCACACCCATTGCTGGCACCACACGCGATGTGGTGCAGCAGACCATCCAAATCGAAGGCGTGCCGCTGCATGTGATCGACACCGCCGGGCTGCGCCAAGGTGAAGGTGTGGACGAGGTGGAGCAGATCGGCATTGCCCGCGCTTGGGGTCAGATTGAAAACGCCGACGCGGTGCTGTTTTTGCACGACCTGACGCGCATGGGTGAAGCCGATTACGACACGGCCGACGCAGACATCGCCACCGCCTTGCGAAGCCGGCTGCCTGCCAGCGTGGCGGTGATCGATGTCTGGAACAAGGCCGATGCCGCCCTGAGCCAAGCTGAACGTGTGGGCTTGACCCTGTCAGCCCGAACCGGTGAAGGTCTGCAAGCCCTGCGTCAAAAGCTGCTGCAGCAAGCCGGTTGGCAGCAAGCCAGCGAGGGCTTGTTCATTGCCCGCGAACGCCATGTGCAGGCGCTGCACCGCGTGCGCGAGCACCTGCAAGTGGCCGACGCCCACCTGGCTGCGCAAGCGCAAAACCTGGACCTGCTGGCCGAGGAGCTGCGGCTGGGCCAGAACGCGCTCAATGAGATCACGGGCGAGTTCAGCGCCGACGATTTGTTGGGCGTGATTTTTTCGAGTTTTTGCATCGGTAAGTGAGTCGGTAAAAACACGCAAGCGCTCAGGGAAAGCCCCGAAAAGGTCACGCCTGTGACTATTTGAAAAGACCAACAGGCACAAGATGGTGCCTTTGCCCCGTGCCCTTGCCATGACCACCGACACCCAGCCCCAACTCAACCCCGAACAAGACGCGCATTTGCGTGAGCGCTCGGACTGGATGGGCGCGTATTTGGTGTTGCACGCTTGGGGCGTGATCGCACTGGCCATGGCGTTTTTCGTTGCTTGGCCCAACCCCTTGAGCTTCATCGTCGCCGTGGTTGTCATTGGCGGGCGGCAGCTGGGCTTGGCGATTTTGATGCACGATGCGGCGCACCGCGCCCTGTTCAAAAATGCCCGACTCAACGACACCGTGGGTGCTTATTTGTGTGGCTGGCCCGTCGGCGCAAGCCTCACGCTGTACCGCCCCTACCACCTGAGCCACCACCGCCATACGCAGCAAGCCGAAGATCCCGACCTGATTTTGTCGGCCCCTTTCCCGATCACGAAACAAAGCTTTTGGCGCAAAATGCGGCGCGACATTCTGGGCATCACCGGTTACCAGCGGCGCATGGAAACCTTTCGCATTGAAATGGGGAACGACCCCAGTCGCCTGCAACGCTGGAAAAAGCTGTTTCAAGCTGAAAAATATTTCGCGCTGACCAATCTGCTGGTCTTCGCTGGCACGACCGCGGCCGGTGTGTGGTGGGCTTACTTCGCTTTGTGGTTGCTGCCTTTGCTGACCTGGTACCAAGTCATCAGCCGTATCCGCAACATTGCCGAACACGCGGTGGTGGGCAACAACGATGACCGCTTGCGCAACACCCGCACCACGCTGGCCAACTGGGGGATGCGCATGGTGCTGGCACCATACTGGGTCAACTACCACCTGGAGCACCACCTGTTTGTGTTCACGCCCTGCTGGAAGCTGCCTGCGGCGCACCGCATCTTGATCGAACAAGGCTTTGGCCCTCGCATGGAGCTGGCTGGTGGTTACACCGAGGTTTTACGCAAAGCCGTATCTCAAGCGCATGACGATCCCAGTCGTGGCGTGCCCCAAGACACGCGAAAGCGCAGCGCGCTCATTTGAACGGTTGACCCCAAGGAAGCACATGTCCAAACGCCTCGAAGATCAAGTAAATGGGGCTCACGCAACCAAAGCGCCTACAACGTCAGCAAGCACGCCGTGGTGGGCCTGACGCGCTGTGTGGCCTTAGAGGCAAGTCCCTACCAAGTCACGGTCAACGCCATTTGCCCCGCGTGCCTTTGGGCCGAGTGCTGGACCCCTCTGAAATCGCCAGCCTGGCGATGTACTTGGGCTCGCACGAGTCCAGAGGCATGACAGGCCAGTCGATTCACCTCGATGGCGGCATGGTGCTAAGCTGAGCCCAAGCGCTTGCTGGCGTCAGGGGCGCTTTGGCATTCGAACGGCGCTCAGCGCATGAAATTTTTCACGTAATCCGCCCCCAGACCCACCGCCTCAAAATGGGCCCGGTACTTCTCGATGCGGGTGAACACGTCGTCGTAGCCGGTGGCGTTGCCTTGGGTGTCGACATACATGAGCGCGCCGTGCACGGTGAACATCGTCACCATGTCTTGGCAGTCGTCGGGTACGACCAGCGTGTGGGTTTCGCCAGGTGGCTCGAACACGTAGCTGCCTTCTTCGGCCACCCAGTCGTGTTCCAGGTACAGCCATTTGCCGCGCAGTACGTGGGCATGCACCATGCCGGAATGGCGGTGACGCTGCAGCAGGCCTGAACGCTTGACTTTGAGCAGGTGCACATAAAAACCACCCGACACATTCAGATGCAAAGGGCGCGACCAGATGCCCGGTGCCACCGGAGCCCACAGGCGCTCGTCTTCGGTCTGCACGTCGTGCACCACCATGTCAGCAGCCATGCCCCAAGGTTGAGGTTTGGCGTAGGGGACGCGGTCGTCGTCGGCCGCTGACGGGGTGTGGGGTGAACTCATGAGACAGTCCTGGATCAGATGAAAACCCCAGCTTAAAGCGGACGGACAGGCCTGTCAGCGCCGGGGGTGACAGCATTCAAACGGTCTCAATGTCCTTCAAAAGACACGAGCTTGAACAGTTCCAGGCCGCTGGCCTTGATGCGCTCTGAGCCGCCCAGCTCTGGCAAGTCCACAATGGCCGCGCCTTCGATCACGGTAGCGCCGAGTTTTTCGAGCAGTTTCTTGCCCGCCATCATGGTGCCGCCGGTGGCGATCAAGTCGTCAATCAGCAGCACCCGCTGGCCGGGTTTGACTGCGTCGGTGTGCAGCTCTACCGTGGCGCTGCCGTATTCCAGCTCGTAGGTTTCTTCCACTGTGGTGAAGGGCAGCTTGCCTTTCTTGCGGATCGGCACAAAACCCAAACCCAGCTCATAGGCCACCACTGAGCCCAAAATAAAACCACGCGCATCCAGGCCAGCCACCACGTCGGGTCGCAAGTCGGGGGCCATGTAGCGGTGCACAAAAGCGTCGATCAGCACGCGAAAAACGCGAGGGTCTTGCAGCAAGGGTGTGATGTCGCGAAACTGCACGCCCGGGGCTGGCCAGTCGGGCACGGTGCGGATGTGGCTTTTCAAATAATCGTTGACGTTCAGCTCGTCCATGCCTCAGCCTCTCAATAGTTTTTCTTCGGCCACGGCCAAGGTTTGTGATGTGCCCGACAACACCCAGGCGTCGTTGGCCTGCAGCTCGGTGTCATCGTTCACGGGTTCTGTTTGGCCATTGGCCCTGCGCAGGTTGACGGCCCGCACGCCCATGGCGTGGAAGGCGAGGTCTTGCAGCTTTTTGCCCAACCAGGGCGAGGCCACAGGCATCACCACGGTGGTCAAGCGCTCGTGATCGAGCTCGTCCAAGGTGTCGTCGTCGGCCCCGTGGAAATAGCCGCGCAGCAAGTTGTAGCGTGCATCGCGCTGGTCTTGCACGATGCGGATCACCCGCCGCATGGGCACGCCCACCAGCGCCAGAGCATGGCTGGCCAGCATGAGCGAACCCTCGATGGCTTCGGGCACCACTTCAGTGGCACCGGCCGCCAGCAATTTCTCCAAGTCGATGTCGTCTTGCGTGCGCACAATCACCGGCACCTGCGGGGCGTGGCTGTGGGCATGGTCGAGCACCTTCATGGCGGCGGCCACTTCCAAGTAGGTGATGACCACGGCACTGGCCCTGGCCAAGCCTGCCGCCATCAGGGCTTGCAAGCGGCTGGCGTCCCCAAACACCACCGAGTCGCCTGCCGCGGCGGCTTGGCGTACCCGGTCGGGGTCAAGGTCCAGCGCCATGTAGGGGATGTTTTCTTTGTCGAGCATGCGGGCCAAGTTTTGCCCGCAGCGGCCATAGCCGCAGATGATCACATGCTTGTTGGCGTTGATCGATTTGCGCGCGATGTTCGTCATCTGGAGCGACTGCTGCAGCCACTCACCGGCCACGACCTTCAAGACAAGGCGGTCGCTGTGCATGATCATGAAGGGGGTGGCCACCATGGACAACACCATGCTCGCGAGCACCGGGTTGAGCAATTCAGGCGGGATCAACGCATTTTGCGAGGCCAGCGTGAGCAACACAAAACCGAACTCTCCTGCTTGCGCCAAATACAAGCCAGTGCGCAGTGCCACCCCGTTGGTGGCACCGGTCAATTTGGCCAAGACGGTGACCAACACCAACTTGAAAACCACGGGCAAAAGGGTCAGCACCAGCACCAACGGCCAGCGCTCGACCACAATGTGCCAGTCGAGCATCATGCCGATGGTGATGAAAAACAGGCCCAACAACACATCGTGAAAAGGCCGAATGTCCAACTCCACTTGGTGCTTGTATTCGGTTTCCGAAATCAGCATGCCCGCGATGAACGCCCCCAGCGCCAGGCTCAGCCCAGCCAGCTCGGTGATCCATGCCAGCCCCAAGGTAACCAGCAACAAGTTCAGCACAAAAAGCTCTTCGCTCTTGCGCCGAGCCACCAAGGTCAGCCACCAGCGCATCACGCGCTGGCCGCCGCTGAGAAGCAAGGTGATCAGTACCACCGCTTTGGCCCCAGCCAGCAACAATGCGGTGAACATTTCTTCGGCTGGTGCGCTCAGGGCCGGGATCATCACGATCAACGGCACCACGGCCAGATCCTGAAACAGCAAGACCCCCATCACGCGTTTGCCGTGTTCCGACTCCAGCTCCAGCCGGTCGGCCACCAGCTTGACCACGATGGCCGTGCTGCTCATGGCCATGGCACTGGACAAAGCCAAGGCAGTTTGCCATTCCATCTTCCACAGGCTGGGCGCCATGCTGGCCAAAAGCAAGGACCCTATGGTCACGACGACCAGTGTCAACACCACTTGCAGCAAGCCCAATCCGAACACATGTTTGCGCATGGAGCGCAGTTTGGGCAGGTTGAACTCGAGCCCGATCACGAACATCAAAAACACCACGCCGAATTCGGCCAAGTGTTTCACGCCTTCTGAATTTTGGGCCAGCGCGAGGGCATTCGGGCCAATCACGACCCCCACTGCCAGATAGCCCAACATGGGGGGCAACT
>CALBEV010000002.1 GCA_937891045.1 uncultured Burkholderiales bacterium
GCGCGACGCCAAGAACGTGATCATCGTGCCCGGCTATGGCATGGCCGTGGCGCAAGCCCAGCACACGGTGTTTGAAATCACCAAGCACCTGCGCGAAAAAGGCGTCAATGTGCGCTTTGGCATCCACCCCGTGGCCGGCCGCATGCCTGGCCACATGAACGTGCTCTTGGCCGAAGCCAAAGTGCCTTACGACATCGTGTTCGAGATGGACGAACTCAACGACGACTTCCCGGACACCGACGTGGCCATCGTGATCGGTGCCAACGACATCGTGAACCCCGCAGCCCAAGACGACCCGAGCAGCCCGATCGCCGGCATGCCGGTGCTTGAAGTCTGGAAGGCCCGCACCAGCATTGTCATGAAGCGTTCCATGGCCAGCGGTTACGCCGGCGTGGACAACCCGCTGTTTTACAAAGACAACAACCGCATGTTGTTTGGCGATGCCAAGAAGATGCTCGACGAGGTGTTGATGGCATTGAAGGCTTGAACACGGGGCCTTTCTGCATAAGCAGATTCTCGGGTTGTTTTCAGACCGCCTGAGGGTTAAACCTCGGGAAATCCAGTAGGTCTGCGCGTCAGTTTGCTGTCAGTCATCAGGTAGAATGACTTGCAGGAGAACCTCATATGAATTCGAATCCCGTTTGGCTCAACAGTTACCCTGAAGGCATTCCCGCCGACATCGACTTCACGCCTTACAGCTCACTGGTGGGCTTGCTCGAAGAGAGCTTTGCCAAGTACGCCAGCAGAACGGCCTACAGCTTCATGGGCAAGGACATCAGCTATGCCCAGACCGACCAGGAGAGCTTGGCCATGGCGGCCTATTTGCAATCTTTGGGTTTGAGCAAGGGCGATCGCGTCGCCATCATGATGCCGAATGTGCCGCAATACCCCGTGGCTGTGGCCGCTGTTTTGCGGGCCGGCTTCGTGGTGGTCAATGTGAACCCGCTCTACACCGCCCGAGAGCTTGAGCATCAACTCAAGGACTCAGGGGCCAAGGCGATTGTGATCATCGAAAACTTCGCCGCCACACTTGAGAAGTGCATTGCGCAAACGCCTGTGCAGCATGTGGTGCTGGCTTCGATGGGGGACCGTTTGGGGGCGCTCAAAGGCAGTTTGGTCAACTACGTGGTGCGCAGCGTCAAAAAGATGGTGCCCGTTTTTCACCTGCACAAAGCCGTTCGTTTCAACGAAGCTTTGTCCAAGGGGCGACAGCAAGCGTTTCGCAAGCCCGAATTGTCAGCCGACGACATTGCGGTGCTGCAATACACGGGCGGCACCACCGGCGTGTCCAAGGGTGCAGTGCTTTTGCACCGCAACGTGATCGCCAACGTTTTGCAGTCTGAGGCTTGGAACGCGCCTGTCATGACGCGCATCCCGGCGGGCGAGCAGCCCACCAATGTCTGTGCTTTGCCGCTGTACCACATCTTCGCTTTCACAGTGAACATGATGCTGGGCCTGCGCATGGGCGGAAAAACCATTCTGATCCCGAATCCGCGTGATTTGCCAGCGGTGCTCAAGGAGTTGTCCAAGCACACCTTTCACAGTTTTCCGGCCGTCAACACCTTGTTCAATGGCTTGGCCAATCACCCGGATTTTGGCACTGTCAACTGGTCCAACCTGAAAGTGTCCTTGGGCGGCGGCACGGCCGTCACCCCCAACGTGGCCAAGCTGTGGCTCGAAAAAACAGGCTGCCCGATTTGCGAAGGTTATGGCTTGTCCGAAACCAGCCCCTCGGCCAGTTGCAATCTGACCACGAGCACTGAATTCACGGGCACCATCGGCGTGCCATTGCCCGGCACCTGGATGAAGCTGCTGGACGATGAAGGGCAGGAAGTGACCGAACTGGGCCAGCCCGGCGAGATCGCCATCAAAGGCCCGCAAGTGATGGCCGGTTATTGGCAGCGCCCCGATGAGACCGCCAAGGTCATGACCCCCGATGGTTACTTCAAATCGGGCGATGTGGGCACAGTGGATGCGAGAGGCTTCTTCAAAATTGTGGACCGCAAGAAGGACATGATTTTGGTCAGTGGTTTCAACGTTTACCCCAACGAGGTGGAAGAAGTGGCTTCGGCTTGTCCGGGTGTGCTCGAGTGCGCCGCCATCGGCGTGCCTGACGAGAAAACAGGCGAGACGGTGAAACTGGTGGTGGTCAAAAAAGACCCGGCGCTGACCGAGGCCCAGATCTTGGCCTATTGCCGAGAGAACATGACCGCTTACAAGCAACCCCGCGTGATCGAATTCCGCGATGAGTTGCCGAAAACTCCCGTGGGCAAAATTTTGCGGCGCGAATTGCGCAACAAAGCCTGATTTTTCAGGGTAAGGCGTGCAAAGCCAGCTCGGCTGGCGCACACCCAAGCGGTCTACGGACCGCTTTTTTTTGACGTGAGAAGAAGGAACCTGTCATGGCCGTGATCGGCATCATGAGTGCCATGCAAGAAGAGTTGGCGGCCGTGTTGGCGGCCATGCCCGACGAGCAGCGGGTCAGTGTGGCTGGCCGAGATTTTTGGGTGGGCCATTGGCAGGGTCATTCGGTGGTGGCGGTGCTCTCACGCATCGGCAAGGTGGCTGCGGCGACCACGGCCACGGTGTTGTTGGAACGCTTTGGAGTGAGCGCATTGGTGTTCACCGGCGTGGCCGGTGGTTTGGGGAGCGGTGTTCAGGTCGGGGATGTGGTGGTGGCAGACAGTTTTGTGCAGCACGACATGGACGCTTCCCCTCTGTTTCCTCGCTACGAGGTGCCTCTGTATGGCCGCGCCCGCTTCGCGGCCGATGGTGTCTTGTCGGCGCAACTGATTGTGGCCACCCAGCAGGTGCTGCGCGATGCTGAACGCCATTTGGGGTCCGACACCTTGGCCCAGTTTCGTTTGGCTTCTCCCCGGGTGCACCACGGCTTGGTGATCAGTGGCGAGCGCTTTGTCGCCACTTCGGCCGAGAGCCAAGGCCTGCGGCTGGCTTTGCCCGACGCTTTGGCTGTGGAGATGGAGGGTGCCGCGGTGGCACAGGTGTGCCACGACTATGCTGTGCCTTTTGCTGCGGTGCGCACCATTTCGGACCGCGCAGACGATGCGGCGCAGACCGATTTTCAACGCTTCATTCGCGAGGTGGCCAGCCGCTACAGCTTGGCCATCTTGTCGCAGTGGCTGAACAACCGGCAAGCCTGAAAGCCGCCGCTCACTTGAGCCAGCCGCGGCGACGGAAATACCACATGGGCACCACGGCGCTGGCGATCATCAAGGTCAGGGCAAAGGGGTAGCCCCATTTTTGCGACAGCTCGGGCATGTACTGGAAGTTCATGCCGTACAGGCTGGCGATCAAGGTGGGTGGCAGCAAGGCCACACTGGCCACCGAAAAGATTTTGATGATCTTGTTCTGGTTGATGTTGATGAAGCCGACGGTGGCGTCCATCAAGAAGTTGATCTTGTCGAACAAAAAGGCCGTGTGCGAGTCGAGCGAGTCGATGTCGCGCATGATCTGGCGCGCGTCTTCAAACTGCTCGGCATTCAGCATTTTGGAGCGCATCATGAAGCTAAGGGCGCGGCGCGTGTCCATCACGTTGCGCCGGATGCGGCCGTTCATGTCTTCTTGCCGTGCAATCGCGCCCAGTACTTCGCTGGCCATGGCGTCGGTCACATCACCCGACAGCACAGTGTTGCCCACTTTTTCGAGCTGGTCGTAAATGCCTTCAAGCGTGTCCGCTGAGTATTCGGCATCGGCATCAAACAGTTTGAGCAGCACATCCTTGGCGTCTTCGATCAGCCCGGGTGCCCGCCGAGCACGCATGCGCAAAAGGCGAAACACCGGCACGTCTTCGTCGTGGATGGAAAACAGCACGCCTTGGCTTTTCAGGTTGGCGTTGTGCTGGTTCAAGATAAAAGCGCAGCGCACAGTGCGGGGCTCATCATCATCAGCGATCAAGAAGTCAGAGCGGATGTGCAACTCGCCGTTGTCTTCTTCGTAAAAACGTGCGGATTCTTCGATGTCCTCGTCCATCGCGTCTTCCGGGATGAGGAGGCCGAAGTATTGCTTGATCCAGCGTTTTTCGTCCAGCGTGGGCGACTCCAGATCGACCCAAATGGGCTGAAAGCGGGAGAGTTCTTCCAACGACTCGATCTCTTCTTGGAAGAGGCGGCCGTTGACCAGGGTGAAGATGTTGAGCATGGCGAATCCAAAAATGGCCAAGTGCCAAAAGTTCTAAGGGGCAGCGAAGGGGGTGCGGCAGCTTTCGAACGATGGGCAGGGTGCTCAAGGCGTCCGAAAGCTACCC
>CALBEV010000003.1 GCA_937891045.1 uncultured Burkholderiales bacterium
GCGATGCTTTGCGCGCCATCGTTTTTAGGTGAAGGGTTCATGGCATGAAGAGGCTCAATCGCTGAGCGCCTGGGCGTCGTTGTGGTGTCAAAAAAGCAAAGTATTCCATGATTCGGAATATTGAAGCGACAAGCCTTGTTGGGTGTGTCAAAGAGGGATCACCCGATTGCCAAGCCAAAAACCGGCACGCATACTTATTTTTGTTGTGCAGCACGGGGCCGCTGAAAACCCCAAATTATCTAAACCACCACGAGACAACCAAAAGGGGCCATTCCAATGACGACATCCAAACGCAAACTCCTGGCTTGGCTGGGCTGCGGCCTATTGGTCAGCGCCAGTATGGGCTCTGCTCAAGGGCAAACCTACCCGCAGCGCCCCATCAAGGCCATCGTGCCTTACGCAGCGGGCGGATTTTCCGACCAGGCCAGCCGCATCATTGCTGAGGCCATGTCCCGCAATCTGGGTCAAAACATCGTCATTGAAAACCGGGCTGGCGGCGGCGGCCGCATTGGCAGCGAGGCCGTCACCAAAATGGCCCCCGATGGTTACCAACTTCTGATGACCACCAACGGCACCAAGACCTATATGGCGGTAGTGGAAAAATCTTTGTCGTATGACCCGGCGAGCGACTTCACGCCGATTTCATTGGTGGGCAAATATGGTTTGCTGATGGTGGTCAACCCCTCAGTGCCCACCAAAACCTTGCCAGAATTTTTGGCTTATGCCCGCGACCCCAAAAACAAGGGCAAGATCAATTACGCCACCTCGGGCATGGGCAGTGGTTTGCACTTTGCGGGCGAGTTGTTCAACGCCATGGCCAAGGTGGACATGGTGCATGTGCCCTACAAGGGCTCGGGCCCCGGCATGCAGGATGTGCTGGCGGGGGTGTGTCAAGTGATTTTTGATGGCGCAGCCAAGCCGCACATCGATGCAGGAAAAGTGAATTTCCTGGGCACCACCAGCTCGGTGCGTGACCCGCGCTACCCGGACGTGCCCACCTTGAGTGAAGCAGGCTTGACCGGTTATGACCTGACCTATTGGGTAGGCATTTTTGCACCCAAAGGCCTGCCTGCCGACATTCAGGCACGTTTGAACGCTTCGGTCAAAACCGCATTGGCCGACCCGGACGTGCAACGCAGACTCAACAACATGGGCATGAGCCTGGTGGGCAGCACGCCCGAGCAAATGGTGCAGGAAATCCGCACCGAAACCGCCAAGCTGCGCCAGATTGCCGCTTCGATTCCCGGTGGAGTGAACTGATGAGTTTTGAGATGAACAACGGGGTGCTACGCCCCCAAGACCGCCTGCCTTTTTCGGCCATCGTCGACAGGCCGCCACTGCGCTTGCCTGAAGGTGTGCGGCTGGTGGTCTGGCCGGTGGTCAACATCGAAGAGTGGGACATCTCGCGCCCGATGCCTCGCATGGTTTCGCCACCGCCCGGTGGACAGGCCCCAGTGCCCGATGTGCCCAACTGGACTTGGCATGAATACGGCATGCGGGTAGGGGTGTGGCGCCTCATGGACGCTTTTAAAAACGTCGGCGTTCGCCCGACCTTGTCGATCAATGCCAAGGTGTGCGAAACCCGCCCCCGCGTGACACAAGCCGCGCTCGACGCGGGTTGGGAATTCATGGCGCATTGCTATGAGCAAATCCCGATTCAAAAAATCCCGGACGAGCGGGCCATGATGCAGCAGACGCTTGATGTGCTGACCCGCTTTACAGGCCAGCGCCCACAAGGCTGGTTGGGCCCGGGTCGCAGCCAGACGCTGGAGACGCCCGATCTGATCAAAGAGTTGGGCATGTCCTGGTTTGGTGACTGGGTGCTCGACGACCAACCGCAATACGTGCACACCCAACATGGACCGCTGGTGTCTGTGCCCTACACCATCGAGCTCAACGACATCAACATCATGCTCACCTCGCACGAGCGTTCGGACGCCATGCTGTTGCGCACCCAAGATGCGTTTGAGCGGCTGTACGCCGAGTCTGCTGACAGTGCCCGCATCATGGCGTTTGGGGTGCACCCTTACATCTCGGGCGCTGCGCACCGCATCCGCTATTTTGAAATGATGTTGGAATTTTTGGCCAAGCAACCCGGTGTGGTTTTCTGGAACGGCTCTGAAATCAGCCAATGGTTTCAGCAAGCCAGCCCACTGCCAGCGCCTTGAGGCATGAGTCCCCAGACGCCCTTGAACCTGTCTGCTGATGCGCATGCCGACACGCCGTTGCACGCGCTGTCGCTGGCGCAAGCCAGTGCCCTGATACGTCGGCAATCAATCACACCGGTTCAGCTGGTACAGGCCTACATCGACCGCATCGAGCGACTCGATAGGCAAGTGAACGCCTTTGTCACACCCACGCTGGACGCCGCCTTGCAAGCGGCGCACCAAGCCACCCGCGAGATCGCACAAGGCCAATACCGAGGTGCTTTGCATGGCATCCCGATGGCGCACAAAGATGTGTACCTCACGCAAGGCGTGCGCACCACCGCGCACTCGCGGCATTTGCACGACTGGGTGCCCACGGTCAGCGCCACGCTGGTGACGGGCCTGGAGCGTTTGGGTGTGATCAGTTTGGGCAAAACGGCTTGCCATGAATTTGCCTTTGGCTCGCCCTCAGAAGATGACTTGTTTCCGCCTGCGCGCAACCCCTGGCATCTGGCGCACATGCCCGGCAGTTCCAGCAGCGGATCGGGTGCGACGGTGGCGGCGGGTTTGTGCCTGGCGGCCACGGGCACCGACACCGGCGGCTCCATCCGCCACCCGGCGGCCGCTTGTGGTGTGGTCGGCCTCAAACCCACGCGCCATGCTTACCCCGTGTCCGGCGTGATCGCCTTGGCCCCCAGCTTGGATGTGGCCGGATTTTTGACGCGTTCCGCGCTGGACCAGGCCCTGATCTGGGACGCGTGGCATGGCAGCGATGTAGCCACCGCGTGCACCGCCGATGTGCAGCGTTCGGTGCTTCGGGGGCTGCGCATCGGCGTGCCTGCGGGCTTGTGGCGCAGCGCCGAGAACGGCCAGGCCAAGCACGACCCGCAAATCCAGGCCTGCTTTGACGAGACTTTGCAAAAACTGCAAGCCGAAGGTGCGCAGGTAGTGACGGTGGAGACGAAGGATTGGCCACCACAGCCCGCCGTGGTGCAGGCGGCCAACACCTTGATTGCTTATGAAGCGTTTCAACAACTCCAGCACATCTGGCGCGACCACCCCGACCAGCTGGGCCAGGGCTTGCGCCAGAAACTGGCGGGTGCAGCGCAGCTGAGTTTGAACAGCTACCAAGCAGCCCGTGTGCAGGCCGATGTGTGGCAACAGCAGGTCAGTGCTTTGCTGGCTGAGCAGGTGGACGTGCTGATGTGGCCAGGGCGCGAAGCCTTGCCCGAAACCCTGCAAGCTCTGATGGCCAACCCCACCGGGCAGCGCAGTGCCTGCAACCGACTGTTCAGCCTGACCGGTCACCCCGCCTTGACCTGTCCTATCGGCGTGTCCACCCAAGGCTTGCCCATGGCTTTGCAGATCGGCGCGGCCATGCACGCCGAGGGGCATTTGCTGCAGGTGGCCCATGCGGTGGCATCGGTCATCGGCTGGCGCTTGCCTGTGTTGCTGGATTGAGCCATGGACTTTGTGAACAACGAAGGCGTGCGCCTGCACTACGAGGTTGTGGGCGAACAAGGCCCCTGGCTGGCGCTGGTGTCGGGTGGTCGGCGCGGCGGGGCAGAATTTTTGTCACTCGCCCGCCTCATTGCGGCCCGGGGTTTTCGGGTGGTGCTGCACGACCGGCGCAACACCGGGGCTTCACAGGTGTTGATCGAAGGTGAGCGGGGGGAAGAAGACATTTGGGCCGACGACTGGGTGCAGCTGATGCAGCACCTGAACGCGGTGCCTGCGTTTTTTGGCGGTGGCTCTTCAGGGGCGCGGCTGGCCTTGCTGACCAGTTTGCGTCACCCCGATGCGGTGCGTGGCTTGCTGCTGCTGCGCATCACGGGCGGTAGCTTCACCGCGGGCCGCTTGCCCGAGAACTATTACGGCCAGTTCATCCGCGCGGCCGAACAAGGCGGCATGGCCGCCGTGTGTGCCACGCCTTTTTACCAAGAGCTCATCGCAGCCGATCCCGCAAACCGCGACCGACTGATGGCCATGGACCCCCAGCAATACATGGCCGTTATGAGCCACTGGCTTCAGATTTTTTTGCAAGGCCCGCGCGAGCCGGTGCTGGGTATGACGACCGAGGCCCTGCAGGCCATCGGTGTGCCCACTTGGGTGGTGCCCGGCAACGACAAAACCCATGTGTCCTGCCACGGCCGTGAAGCGGCGGCCCTGATCCCCGGCTGCGAACTGTTTGAGCTGCCGGTGGCGGACGAAGACGTGCCTGCTTTGCCGTTTTCGGCTTGGGGCCCGCACGAAGAAACCCTGGCGACAGCCATGACCGATTTCATGCGCCGCGTGGGCCATGATGGCCACTGAACCTATTTTCCAAGGAGCTCATTGAATGACCACCCCGATCAACCCGTCCATTCGCCGCGTCGTGACCGGTCACGACGACCAAGGCAAAGCCATCGTCGAGATTGACGAAGTCTGCAGCCATTACCGCCAAGGCCGCCCCAATGGCTTTGTGTGCAATGTGTGGACCACCGACACCAACCCCGCCAACAACAACGGCCATGTGGACGCAGGCAGGCGTGAAGGCAAATTTTCGGTGATTGAACACGGCACCGTGTTCCGCATCCTCGACTTCCATCCCGGTGTGCAGCAGCGCGTGCACCGCACCGACTCGGTGGATTACATCGTGGTCATGTCGGGCGAAATCGACATGGAACTGGAGTCCGGTGAGGAAGTTCACCTGAAGGCCGGCGACGTCATGGTGCAGCGCGGCACGGTACACAACTGGATCAACCGGGGCACCGAAACCTGCGTGATGGCCGTGGTGCTGGTGCATGCGCACCCGGTGCAGGCCGGGGGGCAAACGCTCAACGCGTTTGGTTGAACGGGCTCCAAAAGGCCTTGGCAGTTTTGGCCTCGGTTCTTCGGTAGGTCAGCCATTTGTTGTTGTAGAAGCCCACCCCTGTGGGCGATGTTTTGCAGGGCGACGTTGTTGAGGTCGTGTTCCACGCCCATCGCCCACGGGGTGGGCTCCTACAAAAAAGCCATGCCTTTCATGGTTTTGATCACACCAGCGTTCAGACCCTCATTGAGGGAAAGGCGCAATACCCGGTGCGGCGTTGTCTGGCAGTTCGCGGCGCGTGGTGTTCATCACCATGGCCAGCAAGCTGTAGTAGCCGCAGTGCGCCGTCATGTCGATGACGCCTTGGTCGCCAAACATCTTTTGTGCAGTTGCCCAGGTCACATCGCTCACCGACTGGTTGTGCAGCAGCTCCTGCAAGAAGTCGTACACCACGGTTTCTTCGGCCGTCATGTTCGGCGGGCGGCGGCCTTCGGCAATCGCGTTGCAGGTCTCTTCGCTCACGCCGGCTTTCATGGCGATCGGTTTGTGGATGTGCCACTCCACCGGCTGTGACCAGTGCCGCGCCACCACCAGCACCGCAAATTCCGAGTTGTGCAAACCCACGGTGTTGTCGTAACGCAGGTATTCCCCCACTTTTTGCAGGCGGCGCATCAGCTCGGGGCTGCGCATCAAGGGCACAAAGGGGCCAGAGAGTTTGCCTCTGGGCCCGCTGACCAGTTCGTCGACTGCGGCACGTTGGGCATCGGTCATGTGTTCGCGTGACATTTCGGGCAGGCGGTCGGTTTTGCTGGGGTTCATTGGTGGCCTCTTGGCGATGGTTTAAATGGCAAACCGCAATTTATCACCCGCTCAGGCCCGCCTCAGTCGTGTGCGGGATAGCCCGGTGGTGCAACAGCTGCGCCCTGAATCTGGTGGCGCACAAAGGCATCGGCCACCCAACCTGAGCGCTTGGCTTCTTCCACAAACGCATTCAGGCATTGGCGTGCCTGCTCGCTGCGTTGGGCGGGCATGCCCATGGCTTGGTGGATGACCATGAAGCGTCCAGGCAGCAGGCGCACGCCGCCCAAGCGCTGAGCATCGGCCTGCAGTTGTTGCTTCACGCCTGCGGCCACTTCGAGTTGCTGCGTCATGAATACGTCGACCACGGCGGGCGAGCTGGGCGCACGCACGATGGGGGCGTGTTTCAGGTGGCGCGTCAAAAACAAGTCGTAGGCGCTGCCCGCGCCGACCGTCACGCGGTGACTGGCGTGGTCCACCTTGTCATTGCTTTGCAGTGGCGAGTCGTTGCGCACCATGTAGGCCCCTTCGATTTGCACATAGGGCGGTGAAAAATGCAGGCCTTCGCCGCGCACCGGGTCGATGGCAAAAAAGCCAACGTCGGCCTCGTCGGCGCGCACACACTGCACCGATTCGTCGGCCTTTTTGAAGATGCACCATTCAATCCCGATCCCCAACTGTGCGGCCAACAGGCGTGACAAATCGGCAGAGATGCCCGAGGGCTCACCCGCCGCATCGAGTCCGGCGAGCACCGGGTTGCCCAGGTTGATGGCCACGCGCAGTGGACCGTGAGGCGCAACAAGGGAAGCCAAAGACGGGGCGGATGGCGTGTTCATGGGTTTTTTCAAAGGTCAGCTCAAAGACTGCTATTTTAAAAAACCCAGCCGTGCAAGCTGCTTACAAGCAGCGGTTTGATTGGCGCTTTAACTCAAAACTTTCAGCACTTCGCTCAAGTCGCGGCCCCTGTGCTGCGGCGCTGGGCCAATGGCCTCGGGCGGCAGGCCTTGGCGGTTGATCCACAGGGTGGTGAAGCCAAACCAAGTGGCGCCCAGCGCGTCCCAGGCGTTGCTTGACACAAACAAGACATCAGCGGGTGCCAAGCCAAAGTGGTCCAGCACCAGTTGGTAGCTGGTGGGCGTGGTCTTGAACTGGCGCACGCTGTCCACCGACAGCACCGCATCGAGCCACTCGCTCATGCCTGCGCTGTGCACAGCCGACTGCAGCATCTCGGGGCTGCCGTTCGACAAAATCGCTGTGGCCACGTCGCGCTGACGCAGTGCCTGCAGCACGCCCAGGTTTTCCGGAAAGGCCGTGAGTTGGGCGTATTGCGCCATCAGCGCGTCCTCGTTCGCGATGCTGTGCACCAGACCCAAACGCGCCAGCGCGTAGCGCAGCGATGCGCGCGTGATGTCCCAAAACGACTGGTAATGCTTGC
>CALBEV010000004.1 GCA_937891045.1 uncultured Burkholderiales bacterium
CGTCGCGCTTGTAGCCGGGCTGGCCGATCAGCACATGGGCCTGGGCCGAGTCAAAGGGCAGGCTCAGGTTTTGGGCGGCAGTCAAAGGGGCCACTTCGGGCACGGGCGGCAGGCTTGGGCAGCCTGATTCGCGGGGCCACTGTGCCAGCAAGCGCTGCACCAAGGCGTCGGCCTGAGCCCGGGTCAAGTCGCCCACCACACTCACCGTGGCGCGGCAAGCGCGCAAGGCTTGGGCATGCAGATTTTTAAGGTCTTGCACGCCGATGCGCGACAAGCTCTCGGGGGTGGTCCGAAAACCATAGGGGTGCGTGCCGTACACCGCCTGCGCAAAGCGCTGCTGCACCACCGTGCCCGGCTTGGTCAAAGATTCGCGGATGGACGCGCTGATGCGTTCTCGGTCACGCAGCCACATGGCTTCGGGGAAAGCCGGGTGGGCCATCTGCCGCGCCGCCAGCGCCACAGCTTTGTCCAGCAAATCGGGGTAGCTCAGGCTGCGCAGGCCAAAGCTCATGCGGTCACCGCCCGCACTGCCCCCAAAGCTGGCCCCCAAATCTGCCCAGGCTTCACCGATCTGGCTTTCATCCAGGGCCAGGGGGTAAGGGCCTTGGCCCTTACCTTGCACTTGTGGCTCGGCAAGGGTGCCATTGGTCATTTGCCCGGTCATGACCGAGGCCAGACCCGCCTGCGCTGCTGGGTCGCGGCGGCTGCCTGCGTCGATGTCGATCTGCACGTCGACCATGGGAATGGCATGACTCTCGACCAAGAACACGCGTGCACCGCTGGGCTGGGTCCAGTGTTGAATGGGCAAGGAGGCGTGCGCCCAGCCCGCCGCGCCCCCACAAGCCAGCACCAAAGCTGTGCGGCACAAAGCCCGTGTGGTCATGGACAAGGTTGGAATCAAAAACATGGGGTGTGGGACTTTCATGGGATGAGCGCGGTTCAATGGCGGGCACCGGGCAGGGCGCGGCGTGCACGGGGCTGACCCGACAAGGGCTGCGGCAGCAAAGTGGCCACGGTGAGGCTGTCGTCAACAAAATACTTTTGCGCCACAGCCTGCACTTGGGCGGGCGTGACTTGTCGCAACCGGGCGATCAATTGCGCCCCGTATTCGGGTGGCAAGCCCAACGTCCAGGCTACACCCAGCTCGCGTGCTTGGTTAAAAACCGAATCGAGTTTGTAAATTTCGCTGGCCACCCATTGGGTTTTGACGCGCTGCAGCTCCGCGTCGTTCACGCCTTCGGTGGCCACGCGCTGCACCTGGGCTCGTAAGGCGGCTTCGAGTGCTTGCGGCGTTTGGCCTTTGGCGGGCACACCCTCCAGGTAAAAGAACTGCGGACCCCGGCCCATGAGGCCGTTGTAAGCCCCCGCGCTGTCGGCCAGGCGGTTTTCACCCTGCGTCAGTGCACGCTCCAGACGGGCGCCGCTGTAGCCATCGAGCACAGCCGCTAAAACCGTCAAGGCCAAGGCGTCCTGGTGTTCGGGGGTGTCAGCCAAACTGGACAAGCGCGGCACTTTGAAGGCCAGTGTCACATAGGACTGCTCGGCCGGCGCTTTGAAGTCAAAACGGCGCAAGCCTTGCTGGGCAGGTTCGACCTGAGGTTTGCGCTCAGGCACGGCGCGGGCGGGGATCGCGCCATAGTATTTTTCGGCCAGCGCCTTGACTTGCAGCGGGTCGACATCACCGGCCACCACCACCACCGCATTGGTGGGCGTGTACCACTTGCGGTAAAAATCTCGGGCGTCTTGCGCTGTCATGGCTTCCAAATCGCTCATCCAACCGACGATGGGGCGGCGGTAGGGCGAAGCCGACAAGGCGGTGGCCGAGAGCATTTCGTGCAATTGGGCGCGGGGGTTGTCATCGGTGCGCAGGCGGCGCTCTTCTTTCACCACCTCCAGCTCTTTGGCAAATTCGGCATCGGGCCACTGGTTGTTGGCAAAGCGGTCTGACTCCAGACGCATCACGGCTTCGAGTTGGTTGGATGGAATTTGCTGGTAATAACCGGTGTAGTCCTTGGCCGTGAAGGCGTTTTCGCGCCCGCCCAAAGCGGCCACGCGGCGCGAGAATTCACCCACAGCCAAGGTGGGCGTGCCTTTGAACAGCATGTGCTCCAGCACATGGGCCACGCCGCTGGTGCCATCCACCTCGTCCATGGAACCCACGCGCAACCAAACCATGTGCACCGCAGTCGGGGCGCGCCGGTCGGGCTTGACCCACAGCGCCATGCCGTTGGCCAAGGTGAAGGTTTGAACTTGGGCCTGCGCCGTTTGGCCTGACGGTGACGCGTCGCTTGCCAGGGTTTGGGGGGCCTGCGCTGACACGTGACAAGCCGTCGCCAGCAAGGCGGTGGCGAAAGAAAATCCCAAGAGAAAGTTTGGTTTCATAGAATGCATGATCCATTAAATCCAAGACATGTTCAGCTTCTTCAAAAAAAAATCCCCACCTGCCGAGGTCCCATCGGCACCAGCAAGTCCAGCCTTGCCCCTTGCAGCCGCTGAAACGCCCGCTGAACCAGCGCCGAAAACAACGGATGCTGGCCAGCAAGCCCCGGCCGCTGCAGCGCCTAAGGCTTTGGCCTGCCCGACAACGCCTGAGGCCAGCTTGGTGCCGCCCGCTGCAACAATCCCTGCAGCCCCAGTCACACCCCCCGCCACGGCTGCTCGCCAGGGCTGGATGGACCGCCTCAAAGCGGGCCTGCGCAAGACCGGCTCCAGCATCACCACGGTCTTCACCGGCACACGCATCGACGACGAACTCTATGAAGAGCTGGAAACCGCCCTGCTGGTGGCCGACACCGGTGTCAAAGCCACCGAGCACTTGCTGCAAGACCTCAAGCGCCGCGTGAAAGACGCCAAGGCCACCGAGCCGTCCCAGGTCAAAACCTTGCTGACCGACGCCATCACCGACTTGCTGCTGCCCCTGCAAAAACCTTTGGCCATTGGCGACCACCAGCCCACGGTGATCATGGTGGCCGGCGTCAACGGTGCAGGCAAAACCACCTCGATTGGCAAACTGACCAAGCACCTGGCCGACGAAGGCCTGAGTGTGCTGTTGGCCGCAGCCGACACCTTCCGCGCTGCAGCCAAAGAGCAGCTGGCTGTTTGGGCCACCCGAAACACGGTCGAAATCGTCAGCCAACAAGGCGGTGACCCCGCCGCTGTGAGCTTTGACGCGGTGAGCGCTGGGCGCGCCCGGGGGCGCGATGTGGTCTTGGTCGACACTGCAGGCCGCTTGCCCACCCAAACGCACTTGATGGAAGAGCTGAAAAAGATCAAGCGCGTGGTGCAAAAGGCCGATGGCACCGCCCCACACGAGGTGCTGCTGGTGATTGACGGCAACACCGGGCAAAACGCGCTGGCCCAGGTCAAGGCCTTTGACGACACGCTGGGCCTGACGGGCCTGATCGTCACCAAGCTGGACGGTACCGCCAAGGGCGGGGTGCTTTGCGCCATTGCCCGCGAAAAGCCGATTCCGGTGTATTTCATTGGCGTGGGCGAAAAGCTGGAAGACCTGGAAACCTTCAACGCGCGTGAATTTGCCCAAGCTCTTTTGAGCTGAATGCGCCGTGGCACAGCCGGGGCAAACGCCAGGGCATCCCACTTGGCTGTGATTGCCTGTTGTCTGATCCATGTCATTGAGCGCATGCCACTGCCCCTTCAAAATCGTGGAAAACCCTGATCCCTTTAAGGCATCCAAGGGCCCGCTTTAGCACTCTCCCATGTGGAGTGCTAAAATTCACACATTCTGAAAGGAGTTCTGGTATGAACATTCAAACTGGTTCCCCCGCCACAGCCATCACGCTGAGCAACCCTTGGGCGGTCGTGCCCTCGCTCGGCCACCTCGACGCCTACATCTCTGCGGTCAACCGCATGCCCATGCTCAGCCTCGAGGAAGAGCAAGCGGCAGCCCGCCAACTCAAAGCCAACGACGACCTCGAAGCCGCCCGCAAGCTGGTGCTCTCGCACCTGCGTTTGGTGGTGTCGGTGTCGCGCCAATACTTGGGCTACGGCCTGCCACACGGCGACCTGATTCAAGAGGGCAATGTGGGCCTGATGAAAGCCGTCAAGCGCTTTGACCCCGATCAGGGCGTGCGCTTGGTCAGCTACGCACTGCACTGGATCAAGGCGGAGATTCACGAGTACATCCTGAAAAACTGGCGCATGGTCAAAGTGGCTACCACCAAGGCCCAGCGCAAGTTGTTTTTCAACCTGCGCTCGATGAAGCAAGGCTACAAGGCCGATGCAGACGAAGGCACGCACCGCGATACGCTAACGCCAGACCAAGTTGACTCGATGGCGAACAGCCTGAACGTCAAGCGCGAAGAAGTGCGTGAAATGGAAATGCGCATGTCCGGTGGCGATGTGCTGCTGGACCCGGCCCCCTCTGACGATGGCGAGCAGGCCTTTGGCCCCATTGCGTACCTGGCCGACGTGAACCACGAGCCCACCGCCATGATCGAAGCGCACCAGCGCGACGTGATGGCCAGCGACGGTTTGGCCTCAGCACTGAGCGTCTTGGATGACCGCAGCCGCCGCATCGTCGAAGAGCGCTGGCTCAAGGTGAACGACAACGGCTCGGGCGGCATGACGCTGCACGACCTGGCCGACGAATATGGCGTGAGCGCCGAGCGCATTCGACAGATCGAAGTGGCCGCCATGAAAAAGATGAAGAAGGCGCTGGTCGAGTTCGCTTGAAACCAGGCTGCGGCAACGGCTTGTCCAAATACCCGGTGGAGACCGGGTATTTTTTTGGACTCTGCACACTGGGCCCCGCCAAGCCTGCTCTCGGCCTTGCGCTAAAGTAGGTCCGTTTCCAACCGCTCGGAGAGCCCCATGAAAATCAATATGCTCACGCATTTTTCGCGCCGTTTTATCCGTCACGCCGTCTGCGCCTCTTTAGCAGTAGGCATGACCGCTTCTTGGGCGGCCGATTGGCCCAGCCAGACCGTGCGTTTGGTGGTGGGGTTTCCTGCAGGCTCCAGCCCCGACCTGACCGCCCGCGCTTTGGCCGAGCCATTGTCCAAGGCTTTGGGCCAAAACGTGATCGTCGAGAACAAAGTGGGTGCTGGCGGCAACATCGCGGCCGACTTTGTCGCCAAATCCACCGATGGCCACACCTTGGGCCTGATGATCAATGGCAACATGACGATTGCCCGCATTTTGAACCCCAAGGTGCCCTATGACCCCTTGCAAGACCTCGCCCCCATCAGTCTGATCGGCAAAGCCCCTCTGGTGCTGAGTGTGCCCACCAATGCCCCCGGCCAGACCGCTGCCGATTGGTTGGCCTACGCCCAAAAGTCGGGCAACCAACTCAGCTACGCCTCCCCTGGCGTGGGCACCGTCGGACACCTGGGCATGGAGTTGCTGAAGTCCAAAGCGGGCATCGCGCCCGTGCATGTCCCGTACCCTGGTAACGCTCAGGTCATCACCGCGATGATCGGTGGCGATGTGCAATTGGCCTTGTTGCCCCCGGCCATGGCGACAGCACAAGTGCGCGGCGGCAAATTGCGCGCCATCGGCACCACCAGCGCGAGCCGAAGCGCTGTGGTCTCGGATGTCCCCAGCTTGTCTGAAATCGGCGTGAAAGATTACCAACTGGAAATTTGGAACGCCGTGGCTGCCCCGGCAGCCATGCCTAAGGCTGTGGCTCAAAAGCTCTCGGCCATGGTCAGCGAGATTGTTCGTTCACCCGAGATGCGCACGCGTTTGGTCCAACAAGGCTGGGAAGTGGTGGGCTCCTCGCCCGAAGGTCTGCGCAACCGCATCGAGGCCGACACCCAAGCGCTGGGCAATATCATTCGCAGCCAGAAGATCGAATTGAATTGACATCTGAAGCGGTGAACTCAGCCCAGCGGCTGAAAGCTGCGTTTCAGCCACCCGCCGTGACTTTGTGCATCACTTGCCGCTGAGCAGGATCTTCACGTCGGCGGCCAGCGCCTCGGCACCGCTGGCGTGACGGTTGTACAACCGGATACGGCCTTGGGGGTCAAAGGTGAAGCTGCCCGCCGAATGGTCCATGGTGTAGCTG
Organism: uncultured Burkholderiales bacterium; assembly: GCA_937891045.1. Next base: position 6,026 of record CALBEV010000004.1, read on the forward strand.
GTGGGGGTTTTGCCCTCGACCTTTTTGTAATAGATCTTGAAGTCTTTGGTGACTTTGGGCAGTTGCTCGGCCGTGGGGCGCAAGGCCACAAAATCCGGCCCGAAATTGGCCATGTAGGCCTTAAGCAACTCCGGTGTGTCGCGCTCAGGGTCTACCGTGATGAAGATGCCCTGGAGCTTGGCCCCATCGTTACCCAGCAACTGTTTGGCCTGGGCCATTTCCTGCAAAGCGGTGGGGCAGACATCGGGGCATTGGGTGAAACCAAAAAACACCACCACGGCCTTGCCCGCAAAGTCCTTCAGGGTGCGCACTTGGCCGTCTTGGTCACTCAACTCCCAGCCCTGGGCGTAGTCGGCTCCAGTGATGTCCACGCCGCGAAAGGCTGGTTTGTCTTCGCCGCAGCCGCTCAAGCCCCACACTGCGCCTGCCAAGCCCAGGGCCAAGGCGGCTTTTGAAAATACTCTGCGTTGAAACATGCCTGGGGTCTCAAAAAATGTAGTGGTCGAGCAGCAAAGCGGCAAACAAGGCGCTCAGGTGAACCAATGAAAAGCGGAAGGTCTTGCGGGCCAACTCGTCCGAATATTCGCGGTACAAGGCCACCGCATAGCCGATGAAGCCAATGCTCAGCACCACTGCAACGACCAAGTAAAGCCATGAGCTCATGCCATAGACAAAGGGCATCAGGCAGGACGCCATCAGCACGACGGTGTAGAGCAATATCTGCAGACGGGTGAACTCATTGCCGTGCGTCACCGGCAACATGGGCAGGCCCGACTTGCGGTAGTCCTCGACCCGGTAAAGCGCCAGCGCCCAAAAGTGCGGTGGGGTCCAGAGGAAGATGATCAGAAACAGGATCAAGGCTTCAGGGCCGACCTGTCCGGTCATGGCAGCCCAACCCAGCACCGGGGGCATGGCGCCACTGGCACCGCCAATCACAATGTTTTGTGGCGTGAGCGGCTTCAGGATCACGGTGTAAACAATGGCGTAACCCACAAAGGTGGCAAAGGTGAGCCACATCGTGAGGGGGTTCACAAACACATACAGCACCAACGACCCCAAGGCACACAAACCAGCTGAAAACAGCAAAGCCTGGCGGTCGCTCAGCTCGCCTTTGGCGGTGGGCCGCCAAGAGGTGCGTTTCATCTTGGAATCGATGGTTTTTTCAACCAGGCAGTTGAAGGCCGCCGCAGCCCCCGACACCAGCCAGATGCCAATACAGGACCACAAACCCAACTTCAATTCGTCCAGGCTGGGCACGCCAGGCACGGCCAGCACCATGCCGATCAGGGCACAGAAAACGATCAATTGAACCACGCGCGGTTTGGTCAGCGCGTAATAATGTTGCCAAACATTCATGGGCAAACGGGCGGTGGCGACGGTCATTCGGCAAGCTTTTTGGAAAGGGGGGCAGGGCCTGAATTATCAGCCCGGCTGACACTCAAGGCCCAGGTCAGGGTCAAGACCATGGCCGCGGCACCGCCGGTGTGCATCACAGCGGCCAGCAAGGGCCAGCCCAACACCACATTGCTCAAACCAGTGGCGAACTGCAAGGCACTCAGGCCCAGCAACCAACGCCCGGCCACGGCCAAGCCCGGCTGCACCCGCAATCGCCAGCCCACCCACAACAGCACAGCCAACACCAGCCAAGCGGCCGAGCGGTGCACAAAATGGATGGACGCCAGCGCCGAGAACGGCAGCAATTGGCCCTCAGGCGTGTAACCCAACTCGCGCCAGATGCTGAAGCCTTGCCAGTTCATCTGAGGCACCCACTGCCCGTGACACGTCGGGAAATCGGGGCAGGCCAGCACGGCGTAGTTGGTGCTGACCCAGCCACCCAACGCGATTTGCAACCACAACAAGCCAAAACCCAGCCACAGGCCTTTGCGCAAGGCGCCAGGCAGTGGGCGTGAACCGGCGCCGTCGTACCGCACAGCTTGCGCCATCAACAAGGCCAGCAGGCCAATGCCAAACATCAGGTGCAAAGTGACGATGGCCGGAAACAGCTTCATGGTGACTGTGAGCGCGCCAAAAGCCCCTTGTAAACACACCCACACCAGGGTGAGCGTCGGCAGCCAAGGGCTGACTTCGCGGCTATTTCGGCGTAACCACCAGGTCATAGCAGCCAAAGTCAAGATCAAGACGCCAACACCGGTGGCCAGATAGCGGTGAACCATCTCAATCCAGGCTTTGCTGTGCGTCACCGGCCCTGTTGGCATGGCTGTCTGTGCCGCAGTGATTTCCACTTTGGCACCGATGGGCGTGGCGCTGCCGTAGCAACCCGGCCAATCGGGGCAGCCCAATCCAGAATCGGTCAGTCGGGTGAAGGCACCAAACAGCACCAGATCAAATGTCAGGAACAGTGTGATCAGTGTCAGGGCTTTCAAATGCCGAGAAGGCGTC
>CALBEV010000005.1 GCA_937891045.1 uncultured Burkholderiales bacterium
GGACAGGTAATGGTCCATGAACCAGTGCATGGCCGCAGCCGTGAGCAAGTAACCCTGGCCATTGGCGTGGTAGCTGGGCGTGTCGGGGTACATGAGGGTGGCGGGGTAAATGAGCAATTGAAACGCCGGTGGATGCGCACTGTCACGCGAGCCCAAACAAACGGCTGCAGCCAAATTGCCGCCAGCACTGTCGCCACCCACGGCCACGCGAGCCGGATCGATGTGCAAGCTGGCAGCGTTGTCCACCACCCAGTGAAACGCATGCAAGGCATCGTCATAAGCGGCGGGGAAGGGGTGCTCGGGTGCCAAACGGTAGTCCACCGAAAACACGGCGCAACCGCTGGCATCACACAACTGACGGCACAGCACATCGTGGGTGTCGATGTTGCCAATCACCCAACCACCGCCGTGGTAGTAAACCAAAGCAGGCAACACTTGTTTGGCCGACACGCCCATGGGCCGGTATTCGCGCACCGCGCCAAAGGACAAAGCATGGTCTTTGCAGACCGAGGTGGGCAGTGGGTCGGGTTGCGTGAGGGCTTTGCGCACCAAGTAGTAATCTCGCGCTTCCAGCACGGGCAGCGCGTTGAGCTCCGGCACGCCACGGTCTTTCATGAGTTGCAACAGGGCTTGGGCTTGCGGGTCGAGCATGGCGATCCTTAAGTGGTGCTGCCCACACGGGCATAGGCATTTTCATGGCTTTGCAGCCATGACCGCGACAGGCTGTCGTCGTCTTGTTGAGGATGAAAGTCGGGGCGGAAATAACGCCGCCACATGGCATAGGAAGAGCGGAACAAGCCTTCTTTGCTGAATAAAAACACCCAAGCACTCCGCCAGGTGCTGAGCTTGAACAAGCTGCCGTCATGCCACAGGTTGTTGGTGGTTTGACGCAACAAATCTGACAGCAAATACCAGGTGGTCAGGCGCATCCAGCGCAAGCGCCAGTGTTCATCGCCTTGCAAGGCCTTGTAGATGTCAAAGGCGGTACAGCGGTGTTCGCTTTCTTCGCTGGCATGCCAATGCCAAAGGGTTTGCAAGCGAGGCTCGGCTTGCGCCAAAAAAACAGGGTTGGACAGCAGCCAATGGGCCAAGACCGCGGTGAAATGTTCGGTGGCAGCGGTGGCAGCGACGCCATGGCGCACATTCATTTGCTCGACCTTGGCAATGCGCTTGAGCGCACGGGGTGCCCAATGGTTCACCTGGCCCTGGTTTTCCAAGTGCTGGTTGAACAGTTGGTGCAAACGCCGGTGCGTGGCTTCTTGACCAATGAAGCCTTTGAGTTCATCGGCAAATTGAATTTGCTGCTCAGGGCTGAGTTCTTTTTGGGCGCGGCGCAGGCTGTCGATGAAGAACTGCTCACCCACGGGAAAGCTCATGGACAAGGCATTCATGAAGGCCGAGGTGAAGGCATCACCGCCATTCCAGCGCACCGCAATGGGGGCTTGTAAATCGATCAGCAATTGACGAACGACAAGTTGGCTCATGGTATTAACTCTTGGGCAATTGACAAGGACCAGTGACCAGCAGTTTCAATTCTCGGCCATAGCGTTTGACATCTTTCATGGCTTTCAAATAAACCGGCTGGCGCATGATTTTGATTTCGGTTTCTTCTTTGCTTTGCACATTTTTGCGACGCACCCAAATACTGGTGTCTGAGGTCAGGTCTTGGCCTTCGAACTCCGGGGTGATGATGGTGTTGGCAAACATGTTGTAGAGCTTGGGGCCTTCCATTTTGATATACAAATGGTTGCCAATGGAGGAAATGTCAATGGTGACGGTGGCTGGGTCGAGCACGATTTTCTCCAGCTCAGGGAATTTGCCCTGCACGTCACAGGTCAGGGTGTAGGCACCCGCAGGCCCCATGGTCGCCAGCAAGAGCACACACAAGCTGGCACGTGCACGGGCGCAAAAAGGGGTGAATTTCATCGGCAAGGGCTGCATTCAGAGTCTTTCAACGAATCACATCTTCGCATGCCAGGGCCTTGCTCGGCTTGCAACACCCTCAAAACAGGGGGCTTGACTTGGTTATTATGGAAAGGCGTTTCTCATTTCAAGGACCTCTGCCGTGGCTATTGCTGTTGACTCACACACCCTTCGACTTTTGGCTTGCACGGCTGCTTTGCTTGGCCTGCCCTGGTCGGCCACGGCCTTTGACGCAAACAAATTCGAAGATTTCAAAACCACCAATGTGTGCAAGTACTGCGACCTGACCGACGCTCCGATGAGCGGGCGGGACATGCGCGGCGCCGACTTCCAAAACGCCAATTTGTCCGGTGCCGTGATGAGCAAGTCCAACATGGGCGAGCGCCCCATGGAAAAGCGTACTTTGGTCACCAACTTTGAAGACGCCAATTTGCGCAGCGCCGATTTCAGCGGGGCCAACCTGCACCTGGCCAACTTCACCAACGCCTATTTGCGCGACGCCAACCTGACAGGTGCGGACTTGAGCGACGCTGTGCTGTCAAAGGCAAACCTGAAGGGAGCGGTGCTCAATGGTGCCAACCTCAAAGGGGCCAAGTTGGACGACGCCAAACTAGATGAGGCCAAGTTTTGCAAAACCACCATGCCCGATGGCGCGGTGAACGACTCGGGTTGTTGAGTCACTTCAAATCACTGTTTGCAGGCCTTTGCGCTCGATCAAGGACAAGAGTTTCAGACTGGGACCACTCGGCTGCTTGTCGCCAATCTCCCATTTTTGAACTGTTGACAAACTGGTGTTGAGCACAGCAGCCAATACAGCTTGACTGATGCTGGACTTTTCACGCAATGCTTTGATTTGTGCAGGCGTCATGCAGGTCACATTCAGATTTGAAAATTCTTTGAATTGACGCATGTTTTTTTTGCTGACCTTGAGCGCTCGGTCCAAGCCAGACATGCTGGCTTGCATTTCTTGAATGATTCGACTAGGTGCTTTCTGGTTTGATTTCATAGAGCTCTCCAGCTTCAATAGCCATAGACAATTCGTGCTCGCTCAGGCCCAGTAACTTCTGAGCAAAACTCATCAGCCATTGCAATTCCTTCAAAGTGATATTTGATTTTTCATTTTTCAAAAAACCAAAAATGAAAAACCAACGGGCTTCAAAATAGGTGGCAACCAACGTTCTTGCACTGCTTTGCTTGCCCCGACCTGATTGAGCTACTCTTTTTTTAACAAGTCCTTTTGCCAGTTGTGCATCGACCAAGCCCGATTGAATCTCCTGGATGGCTTTGATCAATGACTGATCGCCCATACCTGTTTTTCGTTGCCATTTTGAAAATGTTTTGGTGGTGAATATGCGTGCAGCGGTCATTAAATATACCACCAGGTGATGATGTTGAGGGTGCATTTCTCAACGCAATCATCACCAAATACCCCGCAAAAGTGCTTATCTGCGCTTTACAAAATCATCAATAAGAACTCCATTCATGCGAATGCAGGGCGCTTTTCATGCGGCGTCTCTGCCATGAAGGGCTATGGCTTCAAGCCCTTATGAATCGTCTTCACCCGGCATCTGCGCTGGGCGCAGTTGCACGGAAGGGGTCCGTTTCTTTCTGAAACGGATGTTGAGCATCTCAACGCCAAAGGCAAAGGCCATGCCGAAGTAGATGTAGCCCTTGGGCACATGGTGACCAAAGCCTTCGGCCACCAGCACCACACCCACCACCACCAAAAAGCTCAGGGCCAGCATTTTGATGGAGGGGTGCGCATCGACAAACTCGCCAATGGCTTTGGCGAACAACATCATCAAGGCCAAGGAAATGACCACAGCCGCGATCATGATGCGCACATCGTCCACCATGCCCACCGCGGTGATGATCGAGTCGAGGGAGAACACCAAATCGATCAGCATGATTTGCACGATGATGGCCATGAAGCTGACTTTGGCTTTGATATCAGCGGGCGCCTCGTCGCCTTCCAAGGAGTGGTGAATCTCGCCCGTGCTTTTCCAGATGAGGAACAAGCCTCCAATCAGCAGGATCAAGTCTCTGCCTGAAAACGCTTGATCAAAAACGCTGAACAAAGGTTCAACCAAGCCAATGATGATGGACAACAGCAAAAGCAAACCGATGCGCATGAACATGGCCATGAACAAGCCGATGCGGCGAGCCATTTCTTGCTTGGCTTTGGGCAGCTTGCTGACCAAAATTGAGATGAAGATGATGTTGTCAATGCCCAGCACCAACTCGAGAATGGTGAGGGTGGCCAAGGCGACCCACATGTGAGGCTGTGTCAATAGTTCCATGGTGCTTCCAACAATCTATAAATGCAATGAACGAATACGCCGCAACCGAGAATGTAACCAAATATGGCGCATGGCTTGGTAGAGCAGCCAAATGACCCAGCCTGCAAACACCACATCGCTTAAATAATGGCCGCCTTGGGCGATGCGCATCCAGCCCAGGCCGCTGCCCGCGAAGACACCCAGCATGATCCACTGCTGGCGCTTGCGCCTCGGCGCCCACATACCCCAAACCATGAGGGCAAAGCCGCCTGCTGCATGCCCGCTGACGAAAGAGCAATTCAAATCACAGCCTTGTGCAAATTCGAACAGGGGTTTGCCGATTGAGGGACCACCAAAAGCTTGTGTTTGTTCGGGGCGGGCGCGACCCACATGGTCTTTCAAGGCCCAGTCCACCACCACACCGATGCCCAGCACCATCATCAAGGCCCAGCTCATGCTTCGCCTGCGCCAACGCACATTGACCCAATCAGGTTTGCGCCAAACCGCCACCAAGACGAGCAAACTGCCGACAAACAAAATTTGATTGAGCAAAGGCGCCAGTTGATAGACCAGTGTCAGCCACTCGATGCGTTTGGCAGGAAACCCTGGCAAGGTGGGGTCGAAATAATGCTGACTGACTTGGTTGTCCAACTCAGGGCGAAGCGCAAAAAGCGCCATGCTGAGCAGCAAAGACATCACGACCCAGACCCAAGTTGGCTGGCGCGGTGTCATGAGGCTTCGCGTCGCAAACAAATCCAGCGGTTCATGGCACCAGCGATGCCCACAGTGGCTATCAAATCAAAAGCCAATCGTGCGGCCTCGGTGTCGGTTTTGGCCTTGAACAAGTACAGGACCAAACCCAATTCGACCAGCAGCAAGACCAATTGAAAGGGCTTTGTTTGCAACCGAGGCGACCAGGGTGATCGCTGCTCCCAAGTCACGGCCAGCAAGGCCACCAAGATGCCCAGTCCGCTGCCGACCAACACATCAGCTGGCCAATGTGCGCCAACCACCACCCGTGACAACGCGATCAACACACCCAAGACCACCAGCGCCACCCACAACGGCCGCCGATGCTTGAAATGGCGCGTCATGTACATGGCCAATGCAATGGTGGCTGCAATCGTCATGGCGTGGCCAGAGGGCATGGCGTTGGACCCTGCGGCGGGTGTGCCAATGGGTTTGAGCAAACTGGGCTCCAATGCCCCTAAGGGGCGTGGCACACCAGCCCAGTTTTTCAGCAAAGGTGACAGCAGTGAGCCAAGCAAGAAACTCTTCAACACCACCGCACTTGTCAGAGGCGCAAATTGCGCTGCCACGATCAACAGCAAAAAGGCCGCCCCCCCTTCACCAAATTGGGTGAGGAAAGACCACAGAGCAGCAGGCCCTGTTTCACTGGCGTGGACCAGCAACAACCAAGCTTGGTTCCAGGGAGAATTGAAAACAACCAAGCCCACCAGCACCAGCAAAAAAGAAAGCATCCAAGCAGCTTTAGGGGTGCGCTGACTGGGCGCGGTGTCGGGTAGAAGATTCATGCCTTGGATTCTAAGCAGGCTTGCACGGCGTCCCTTGGGGCATGGCGTGAGGA
>CALBEV010000006.1 GCA_937891045.1 uncultured Burkholderiales bacterium
ATACCGGCCTGTCACGCCGGGGGTCGCGGGTTCGAGTCCCGTCCACTCCGCCAAACCTAAAAACGCGCCTTCGGGTGCGTTTTTTTTCATCACTGTTGCCGCCCTTTGGGGCCATGTCGAGGAACACCATGTACAAAAACCTCATCGCAGCGCTGTTCGCGGTTGCTTTGTTTTCATCCACCGCCATCGGTCAGACGCAACCATCTGCCAACATCAAATCGCCCCCTCAAGCGTCAAGCCAAAAGCCCTTGAAGGTTGGCTTTGTGTATGTCACACCAAGATTGCCCAGCGGCTGGGTGCACCAACATGAATTGGGACGCCTCAGCTTGGAAGAGCAACTCAATCAGCAAGGCTTCAAAGTGCAAACCCAGTTTGTGGAAAACGTGGCCGAAGGCCCGGACGCCGAACGCGTGATTCGCGACATGGCCAAGCAAGGCGTGGGTCTGATCTTCACGCCCAGCTTTGGCTACATGGAGCCCACGATGAAAGTGGCGGCCGAGTTCCCCAGCGTGAAATTCGAATCCATCACGGGCTACAAAACAGCGCCCAATGTGGCAGCCGCCAACGCCCGTTATTACGAAGGCCGATTCTTGGCAGGCATTGCCGCTGGGCGGCTCAGCAAGACCGGTGTGGCCGGTTATGTGGCGAGTTTTCCCATTCCTGAAGTGGTGCAGGGCATCAACGCCTTTGCCCTGGGCATGCGTTACGTCAACCCGAAAGCCCAAGTGAAATTGGTTTGGCTCGACACCTGGTTTGATCCCGTGCGTGAGCGCGAGGCCGCCATGAGTTTGATGAACCAACAAGCCGATGTGCTGGCGTTTCACACGGCGTCTGACGCGGTGATGGTGGCTGCGCAAGAGCGCGGAAAAATGGCCGTTGCTTACCACTCGGACATGCGCCATGTGGCCCCGCAAGCGCAACTCTTGGCCATCACCCATCATTGGGGCCGCTACTACAGCGACCGTGCCAAAGCAGTGATTGAAGGGACCTGGCAAACCGGATCGGTTTGGGGCGGGGTGCACGAAGGCATGATCAAGGTCGGCGACTTTGGCCCCAAGGTACCGAAAAAAGTGCAAACCGAAATCCTGCGTTTGCAACGGGCTGTTGGCAAAGGCAGTTTGCTGCCGTTCACCGGACCCATTTTGGACAACCAAGACCAGGTGATTTTGGCCAAGGGACAGACCCTGTCTGACGAGCAAATCATGGGAATGAAATTCTTGGTGCAAGGTGTGCAAGGCAGCTTGCCTTGAGTCCCCAAGCTGCAAGGCCATCGTACGTTTCTTGCGCTGCTGAGCTTGCAACGCCATTGCCTACAATCTGGGCATTCCAAAAAAGGGCAGTGGCATGAGCATCAAAAGCGACAAATGGATTCGCCGCATGGCAGAACAGCACGGCATGATCGAACCTTTCGAGCCGGGGCAAATTCGCCAAGACGCCGAAGGCCAAAAAATCGTCAGCTACGGCACCAGCAGCTATGGTTACGACATCCGCTGCGCCCCCGAGTTCAAGGTGTTCACCAACATCTACAGCACCGTGGTGGACCCGAAAAATTTCGACCCCAAAAGTTTTGTCGACATCGAAGCCGATGTGTGCATCATCCCGCCCAACAGTTTTGCGCTGGCCCGCACCCTCGAGTACTTCCGCATCCCGCGCAATGTGCTCACCATCTGCTTGGGCAAAAGCACTTATGCGCGTTGCGGCATCATCGTCAATGTCACGCCCTTCGAGCCCGAATGGGAAGGCTATGTGACCCTGGAGTTCTCCAACACCACACCGTTGCCTGCCAAAATTTACGCGGGTGAAGGCTGCGCCCAGGTCTTGTTCTTTGAAAGCGACGAGGTTTGCGAGACCAGCTACAAAGACCGTGGTGGCAAGTACCAGGGCCAAGTGGGCGTCACCCTGCCCAAGGCTTGATGATGGGTTCTGACGCCGCTTGAACGTCCCTAAAACCCCTTCTTTTCCGGGACTCAGGGCCGTCAGCCCAGAGTGCGACAATCAGCGCCACATATGAATTCATTCTCGCAATTGCAGTTGGCCCCCAGTTTGGCGAAAGCCGTCGCCGAAATGGGTTACGAATCCATGACGCCCATCCAAGCCCAAGCCATTCCCGTGGTGTTGTCGGGCCAAGACGTGATGGGTGCAGCGCAAACCGGCACCGGCAAAACCGCCGCGTTTTCCCTGCCACTGCTGCAACGCATGCTCAAGCATGAAAACACCTCCACCTCGCCAGCGCGTCATCCGGTGCGAGCCTTGGTGTTGCTGCCCACACGCGAGTTGGCCGACCAAGTGGCCCAGCAGGTCAAGATGTACGCCAAATACACCCAACTGCGCTCGGCCGTGGTGTTTGGTGGCATGGACATGAAGCCGCAAACCTTGGAACTCAAGCGAGGGGTTGAAGTGTTGGTGGCCACCCCCGGTCGTTTGCTGGATCACATCGAAGCCAAAAATGCGGTGCTGAACCAAGTGGAATATGTCGTCCTTGATGAAGCCGACCGCATGCTTGACATTGGCTTTTTGCCCGATTTGCAACGCATCCTGAGCTACCTGCCCAAGCAACGCACCACCTTGTTGTTCTCGGCCACGTTCTCGCCTGAAATCAGACGCCTGGCTTCCAGCTACTTGCAAAACCCGGTCACCATCGAAGTGGCCCGACCCAACCAAACCGCCTCCACCGTCACCCAGTTGTTCTACAACGTGGCCGAAGACGACAAGCGCAACGCTTTGAAACAAATCGTGAAAGAGCGCGGCATCAGCCAAGCCTTTGTGTTTGTCAACAGCAAGCTGGGTTGCGCACGTTTGGCCCGGGCCTTGGACCGTGATGGTTTGCGCACGGCTGCGTTGCACGGCGACAAAAGCCAAGACGAGCGTTTGAAAGCCTTGGAGGCCTTTAAAAAAGGCGATGTGGATTTGCTGATTTGCACCGATGTGGCTGCGCGTGGCTTGGACATCAAAGATGTGCCCGCCGTTTTCAACATCGACATCCCTTACAACGCCGAAGACTACATCCACCGCATCGGCCGCACCGGCCGCGCGGGTGCCGAAGGTTTGGCAGTCAGTTTTGCAGCGCCCTCAGATGCACGCTTGGTCAGTGACATTGAAAAACTCACCAAGCAAAAAATTGAGTTGTTGGCGCTGGAATTCGCCGATGACAGGCCACGTGATCGCATGAACACGGGTCGCCGCCATTGGGACGAAGAAAAACGCAACGACAAACGCGAAGAATCACCGCGTGAGTCCCGCAGCCGATTCACGCCCACCCCCAAAGCAGTGGACCCGTTTTTCGACAAGCCCTACGAAGAAACGGCGGCTGATGCGGTGCCCAGCACCACGGTGGCTGCGCCCAGCACCGCACGGGGTATTTCGCCCAACATCAAACCCAAGCGCAAAGTGGCAGCGCTCTTCAAGACCACTGAAACCCTCTAACTCGCCATTGTTTCATCAGGATCACATTCAACCTGCAAGCGTTGGTGCTGCCCCAGCCCTGAATCATCCAAGATCAAGGCGCTCAAGCAGCCTCCCCACACACAACCCGTGTCCAGTTCAATCACATCTTGCCGGTTCATGGCTTTGAGGGCCGACCAATGACCAAAGACCACCGTGTTTTGAATGGTTTGGCGAGCCGGTGCATCAAACCAAGGCACATAGCCAGCAGGCGCTTCATCCAAGCCTCGGTGGTGCATGAACTCCATCTCGCCAGCCGGTGTGCAAAACCGCAAACGGGTGAGCGCGTTGACGATGACGCGCAAGCGATCAATGCCGTGCAACTGGTCATCCCAGCTCGCAGGCAAATTGCCATACATCTGTGGAATAAAGGCTTCCCAATCGTCGCTTTGCAAAACAGCTTCCACTTCAGCAGCCAGCTTCATGGTGTGCGCGGCACTCCATGTTGGCAAAACCCCTGCATGGACCATCAGCACCTTGCCGCGCTGCAACGCCAAAGATTGATGCCGCAGCCAATGTATCAATGGCGCTCGGTCGGGCGCTTGGAGGATGTCGTTGACCGTGTCGCCCGACTTCAATCGGTGCACCCCCAAATGGAGGGCCAACAAATGCAAATCATGGTTGCCCAACAAGCACTGGGCACTGTGCCCCAAGGCCATGAGACGCCGCAACACGCCCAGGTTGTCGGGTCCGCGGTTGACCAAATCGCCCAGCAAAAACAAAGTGTCTCGGCTGGGCGAGAACTGCAGTTTCTCCAGCAGTTTCCCCAAAGCTGCGTTGCAGCCTTGCACATCGCCAATCAAGTAAAGTGCCATGGCAAGATTGTCTTACATCGTTTGCAAAGGTTGTCATGGATTTGCTGCTGATTTTTTTCCTCACCTTGCTCAATGGTTTGTTCGCCATGTCCGAAATGGCCTTGGCTTCCAGCCGCAAAGCCTTGTTGGTGAGCTTGGAGAATGCAGGCGCCACTGGCGCCCACGCTGCCTTGGAATTGCAAAAACAACCCACCCAGTTTTTGTCCACGATTCAAATTGGCATCACCACCTTGGGGGTGCTCAACGGCATCATTGGTGAGGCTGCGTTCAGTGCGGATGTGGCTGCTTGGTTCATGCAGATGGGCTTGCTTGAAGGCGCCTCTCAAATTTTGGCCACCTTGACCGTGGTGACCATCATCACGCTCAACACCATTTTGTTTGGCGAGTTGGTGCCCAAACGAATTGGACAAATTTACCCAGAAACTGCCGCCAGATTGACCGCCCCAGCCATGTACGCCTTGTCTGTGATGGCGCGGCCACTGGTGCACTTGTTGTCCATCAGCACCACCGGAATTTTGCATTTGTTCCGAATTGACATGAAGCAAGTCAGGCAAGTGACCGAAGAAGAAATCACCGCGAGTTTGGTGGAAGGTGTGGATGCTGGTTTGATTGAACAACACGAGCACCAAATGGTGAAAAACGTGTTTCACTTGGACGAGCGCACCTTGGCTTCGTTGATGGTGCCGCGCACAGACATCGTATGGCTGGAGGCCACCTTGGGCGTACAAGAGGCCATGCAGCAACTGCAAGGCCAGGCCACGCATTCTTGGTACCCGGTTTGCCGGGGCAGTTTGGATGATGTGGTGGGCATGGTCAGCATGGCCAGTTTGCTGGCCCATTACAACAGTCCAGACAGCCTGGAGAGTTGGGCCGAACCTGCAGCCTTTGTGCCGGAGACCCTGACCGGATTGGACTTGCTGGCGCAATTTCGCCGACCGCACAACACCTCGCCTGGCCATCAAGCCGCGGTCAGTGGTCGCATGGTCTTGGTGGTGGACGAGTATGGTGTGGTGCAAGGCATCATGACGCCACGCGATTTGTTGGAAGCCATCACCGGCGAGTTGGTGCAAACCACCTTGCCGCAAGAAGCCTGGGCCGTGCAACGCGAGGATGGCAGTTGGCTGCTCGACGGCATGATGCCGGTGCAAGAACTCAAGTCGCGTTTGGAGTTGCACGAACTGCCAGAGGAAGACCGAGGTTTGTACAACACCCTGGCTGGCTTGATCATGATGATCTCAGGCCAATTGCCCAAAGAAGGCGAGCACGTGTCCGCGCTGGGGTGGCGTTTTGAAGTGGTGGATTTGGATGGACGCCGCATTGACAAGGTGTTGGCTTCTCGCTTGCCAACGCCGGATAGCGACTCATAAGCACCGATGCAAGCTTCAATGCTTGGAGGGCTCGTCGTCATTGAGTTCGTTCAGCTTGTGGTTGATGCCTGAGACGGTTTTGCGAATGGCGTCCACGCGGCTATGAAACTCTTCGAGTTTCTTTTCTTTTTCAATTTTGGCCTGCATCAACGCTTCAGCTTCATGGGCCATGTCTTCGGCTGATTTTTTGACAGGTGCTGCAATGGGTGGCTTCGTCTTGCTGTGGCTTGAAGCTGGCGCAATGGCGTTGCTGCTGTGAGGCTCAGAATGTGCTGATTCGGTAGCCTTGCCCGAGGGGCTCGATTTCAAACCACCGGTGTCGGGCAAGGACACGATGTGGTCTGCCAAATGCTCTTTGCCTATGCCCGCCTGGTTGTCAGTGATGGCGTCTTTGCCAGCACCTTGCAGGTTGTCGTGCAAAGCGTCTTGGCCAACACCTTGGCGGTTGTCTTTCAAGCTGTCTTGCGCAACGCCTTGCAGGTTGTCGTGCAAAGCGTCTTGGCCAACACCTTGGCGGTTGTCTTTCA
>CALBEV010000007.1 GCA_937891045.1 uncultured Burkholderiales bacterium
GTACTTGGCACCGGCCTTGAAGTGGTTAGCCGTGAACAGGCTAGGCGGGTTGTTTTCAGCGCCATCCACCACCCCAGTTTGGATCGCTGTGAAGACCTCGCCATAACCCATGGCAATGCCGTTGCCTCCCATGGCGTTCATGGTGTCCACAAAAAGTGGATTGCCCATCATCCGGATTTTTTGACCCTTCAAGTCCTCTGGCTTGCGCACGGGTTTCTTGGTGTAAAGGCTGCGCGAGCCACCATCCATCCAGGCCAATGCCACCATGCGGGCAGGTGAAGCCGAAATTTTGTCCAGCAATTCCTGGCCAATCGGGCCGTCAATCACTGCACGCATGTGCGGGATGTCGCGGAACACGAAAGGCATGTTGAAAATGTTGACCTCAGGCACCACAGGGCCGACCGGACCCAAAGAGGTGCGCAGAATCTGGATCGCGCCTACCTGGGTCTGCTCGATCATCTCCTTTTCACCGCCCAGCACACTGCCTGGGAAAATCTGGAACTTGAATCGCCCATTGCTGGCCGCTTCCATTTTTTTGCCCATGCTCTCCACGGCCACAACCGTTGGGTAACCTGCAGGGTGAACGTCTGCGGCTTTGAGCACCGTTTGCGCCGAAGCCAATGCGGCCGTGGCTGACAATGCGACAGCTACGGTACTTTGAATCAAAAATCTGCGATGCATCATGTCTCGTGTCTCCTTGGCGCTGCGCGCCCTGTGGTGAGATGGGTGGTTTCTGGGAAACGACAATGTTGTTTCTGCGATGGATCTGCTAAAGTGAACCCAAGGCATCGTCAGTTGTCGTACATCTATATTAGCACCGCTCCCCATCATTTCCCCCATGGCTTACCCCAATGCTTGAACCTCGCCGCAAAGCCAGAACACTGTCTGCAGAGTTGGCCGATACGCTGGCGCTGCGCATCCGCAACCAAGATTACGCCCCTGGCACCAAGCTGCCCAAAGAGCTGGACATCATGCAAGAGTTCGGCGTAAGTCGGACCGTGGTGCGCGAAGCCATCTCCAACCTGCAAGCCGCAGGCATGGCTGAGACACGGCATGGCATCGGCACCTTTGCTCTGCTGCCAGAAGACAACCGCCTGTTTCGGGTCCACCCTGATCAGCTTGGCACCTTGCGCGACACAATTGCCCTTCTGGAGTTGCGCATTGGCCTAGAGACCGAAGCCGCAGCGCTTGCCGCGATGCGGCGTACCAGCGAGAACCTGGCCAAATTACGACTGACCCTGGATGCCTTCTTGCAAGCCATAGAAGCTGGAGACAATGCAGTCCAAGCTGATTTTCAATTCCACACCGAAATCGCCTTGGCCACGCAAAACGCCCATTTCATTCAGTTCATGGCACTGTTGGGTGAGCGGGTCATTCCCCGTGGCCGCCTCAACCCCCCCAGCGACACCACACCCGTTAGAAAAGCCTACTTGCTACGCGTCCACCAAGAGCACGAAAGCATTTTCAGCGCCATCCTCAACCAAGATGTCGACGCTGCACGCGCCGCCGCCAGAACCCACCTGTCCAACAGCCGCGAGCGCCTGCGCTTGGGTGAAATCAATACCCAGTAAATCGGAAATACGCAGCGAATCAGGGTAAACCCAAGCCTTAGAAGAGCGGGCAAGTTGTATGATGTCATTCAACAGTCTTATTTTTTAACGACACATGGCCAACACCCTGCACACGCCCACCGTCACCCGCATGCAAGTCATCCCCGTGGCGGGCCACGACGGCATGCTGCTCAACCTGAGTGGTGCACATGGGCCGTTTTTCACGCGCAACATCGTCATCCTGACCGATTCAGCAGGCCGGACCGGCTTGGGCGAGGTGCCCGGTGGCGAAAAAATTCGCCAGACCTTGGAAGACGCACGCCCCCTGATCGAAGGCCAGCCGGTGGGCGACTACAACCGGTTGCTCAATGCCATGCGCCATCAATTTGCCGACCGCGACAGCGGGGGCCGTGGCAACCAGACATTTGACTTGCGCATCACCATCCATGCCGTCACCGCCGTCGAAAGCGCCCTGCTGGACTTGCTGGGCCAACACCTGAATGTGCCCGTTTGCGCATTGCTCGGCCAAGGCCAGCAGCGCACACGGGTTCAAATGCTGGGCTATTTATTTTATGTAGGCGACCGCCACCAGACCGACCTGGCCTACCGCAGCGAACCCGATCAGCCCGACGACTGGCTGCGCTTGCGCCACGAAAAAGCCCTGACCCCTGAGGCGGTGGTGCGGCTGGCCGAGGCCGCTCAGGCACGCTACGGTTTTCAGGACTTCAAGCTCAAAGGTGGCGTGCTGCGCGGGGAAGAAGAAGTCGAAGCCATTGTGGCCTTGCATGAACGCTTTCCACAAGCGCGCATCACATTGGACCCCAATGGTGGCTGGCTACTGAAAGACGCCATACGTTTGCTGCGCGACCACCGCGACACCATGGCGTACGCCGAAGACCCCTGCGGCGCAGAAGGCGTGTTCTCCGGCCGCGAAATCATGGCCGAGTTCCGACGGGCCACTGGCTTGCTCACGGCCACCAACATGGTCGCCACCGACTGGCGCGAGATGGCCCACAGCATCCAGCTGCAGTCGGTCGACATTCCGCTGGCCGATCCGCATTTCTGGACGCTGCAAGGCTCGGTGCGCGTGGCCCAGTTGTGCCAGATGCACGACCTGACTTGGGGCTCACACTCCAACAACCACTTTGACATTTCGCTGGCCATGTTCACGCACTGTGCGGCAGCGGCACCCGGCAAAGTCACGGCAATCGATACCCACTGGATCTGGCAAGACGGGCAGTTCCTGACACAAGCCCCTTTGCAAATTCAGGATGGTTACGTGGACGTACCGGCCAAACCGGGACTCGGCATTGACGCAGACATGGACGCCATCGCGCGTGCACACCAACTGTATCTTCAGCACGGCCTGGGCTCGCGCGACGATGCCATGGCCATGCAGTATCTGATTCCAGGCTGGACATTCAACCCCAAAATGCCCGCCCTGGTGCGATAAAAGCCAACTTGCACGAAACGTTAACCACACACCCCCATCGGATTTGGAGAAACACATGAAATTAGGATTCATTGGCCTGGGCATCATGGGTCAACCCATGGTGGGTCATTTGCTGGCTGCAGGCCACGAACTCTTCGTGCACTCGCGCAGCGGCACACCCCAAGGGCTGACTGCACAAGGGGCCAAAGCTTGCAACTCACCCACCGATGTGGCCCAGCATGCCGACATCATTTTCCTGATGGTGCCCGACACACCGCATGTGCAAGACGTGTTGTTTGGCGCCCAAGGCGTGGCCCAGGGCCTGAGTCCGGGCAAGACCATCGTGGACATGAGTTCCATTTCGCCCATTGCCACCAAAGCCTTCGCCGCCAAGATCAACGAGCTCGGTTGCGATTACCTGGACGCCCCCGTTTCCGGTGGCGAAGTGGGTGCCAAAGCGGCC
>CALBEV010000008.1 GCA_937891045.1 uncultured Burkholderiales bacterium
TCGGTGGTGCGTGGGCGGGCTTGATGGGGCTGGATCGGGCATGAAGCCGTTGCTGGCCTCCTCTGTGGACAGCCCGATCCGGGTGGAGCGGTCCGGCGTGCATGGCCAAGGTGTGTTCGCCACGCGGCACCTGTCCGCAGGCGAGCGGCTCATTGAGTATGTGGGCCAGATCATCAGCATGGCCGAGGCGATTGCACGCCACCCGCACGATGCGGCCAACCCCGACCACACCTTTTACTTTCACTTGGACGATGGTCGGGTGATCGATGCGCTGCATGGTGGCAACGACTCCAAGTGGATCAACCATTCGTGCCGCCCCAATTGCGCGCCTGAAGAGGACCGGGGCCGCATCTTCATCTTGACACGCAGGTCCGTGTTCAAGGGCGAGGAGCTGACGTTCGATTACGGCTTGGTGAGCGACGAGCCCATGAGCGAGGCCTTGAAGGCCCGCTATGCCTGCCGCTGCGGGGCCAAAAAATGTCGGGGCACGATGCTGGCTTTGGACTGAGCGGGCAGGCTGGATCGGACTGCTTCAGACGCTGCAAGCTGCGTTCAAGGCGGCATCGCTTGGCTGGCGCTGTTTTTTGCCTAGCGGCAGTGGCGTCACCTGAAGCCGAATGCTCTGTGTCGGGTAGCGGGTGCTGAGCCAGGCGCTCAGCCGTGCGCGCTCCTCTTGGCGCAGTGCCCGGATCACGGTGAGGCTGACAATTTGGGTGGTTTGGAGTGTGGCTTGGTTGCGTTGCCAGTGGCTGCCTTGCCCAACAGAGACGCAGGCCACGCTGGGGTAAAGCGCCAGAATTTCCTGGATCAACTGGTTGCGTTGGGCATCGCTTGCGCGCAAGGCTTGCGCCTCTGATTCAAGTTTCCGGTTGAGTGCAGTCGTGTCTTGCAATTGTTGCAAGGTGTTTTGCAGCAATTCTTTTTTCAAGGCTTCTGTGATTTGCCCAACATCGACTTTTTCTGAGCCGATGTTGCGAACCACCACCACGGTGTCTTCGTAGCCTTGAGCTTGGAATTGGCGCTTGACTTCTTCTTGGACATTGGCCACCCCGTTTTCTCCGCCCATGGTGAGTACGACGCGGTGCTCGGTGGTGCCGATTTCACGGCCCAGCAGCACGTAGCGCGGATCCTTGTCGATGCTGGCCAGAACGGTCTGAGCGGTTTGTTCAAATAATTTTTGCGACACCAGCCTGACCGCCAAGAAACCACTGGGCACCGCCGTGGCCAAAACGGTGGCGGTGATGATGGCGCGGGCTTGCCAGCGGGCTTTGGCGCCATCACCACGAGCCGGTAGTCGCAGCATTTTCACCACGAGCAAGCTGGCAAAAGCGATGAAGACGCTGTTGATGGTGAACAGGTAAAACGCGCCGCCAAAATAGTGCCAATTGCCCGTGGCCAGGCCAAAACCAGCGGTGCACAAGGGTGGCATGAGGGCTGTGGCGATGGCCACGCCGGGGACAATGTTGGAGCCTTGTCGCCGCGTTGCGCCGATCATGCCCAAGCTGCCACCAATGAATGCAATCAAAACATCCCACAAATTGGGGCTGGTGCGGGCCAGCAGTTCAGACTGCGCAATGTTCAGGGGCGTGATGAAAAAGTAGGTGGTGGCCGTGAGCAAGCTGATGAGGACAAAAATCCCCAAATTGCGTGCTGACATGCGGATCAAGGCCAGATCCTTGATGCCGATGCCGTAACCAATGCCCACGATCGGACCCATCAAGGGTGAGATCAGCATCGCACCGATGATGACGGCGGTGCTGTTGACGTTCAGGCCAATCGAGGCGATGAAGATGGCCCCGATGAGTCCCCAGAGATTGGCCCCGGTGACACTGATGCCGTCGCGGATGGTGGTGTCGATTTCCTCTGGGGTGTCCTGGTCGCGACGCAGGTTGAACAGGCGAAGAAGATTGATCTGAAGGCGTTTCATGAAGCGGGTCGGGGGAGCTTGTTCAATGCGACAGGCATTGAAGCGCCCAGCATTGTCGGTGTTTAAACTTGGTTTTTGCGGGCGGATGCCGCAGGGGCACTTGATTTCCGTAAGGGTGTGTAACTGGCTGGCACAAGACTGGGCAAGGTTTTAATGGCCCTTGCAGCAGCAGGCGGCAGGCCAAACTGCGGATTCTGAAGTGGGTTATGAAGCGCGTATGGAGGCGGGTTCAAATGCGGGCTCAGTGGCTCAAAAGCCTTGGCGCTTTTGGTCGCGCAGCATGAACAGGTAAAGGCTTTCCACTTTTTCACGGGCCCAAGGCGTTTTGCGCAAAAACTTCAAGCTCGAGCCGACGCTGGGCTCGTGCGTGAAGCAGCGAATGGCGATGCGCTGGCCCAGATCGTCCCAGCCATAAAAGTCGGCCAGTTGGGTCACGATGGCTTCTAGCGTCAGACCGTGCAGGGGGTTGCGCGCTTGGGTAGGGCGCACTTCAGGTGCGGGTGCATCGGGGCTGGGAGGCAGGGTGTTGTCGGCGTCTTGCATGGCCTGATTGTCGATGCAAACGGTGTGCGAATTGGAACACGCCAGCCTGGCCGCAAAAAGCACCTTGGCGATGGCTGTGTTGGTTGCGTGCTGCGGCAGGTGCGCTGGCGCACAGTGGCAGGGCGGTGCAAGCCCTAGGCTGTGGCTTGACCGTGCAGGCGCATGGCAGCAGAAAGAAAAAAATACATGAGCATTGACCTGGTTCTGGCGGACCCCCATCCCGTGATGTTGGACGGCTTGTCGCACGACTTTCACGGGTCGCCTGACTTTTCTGTCAGGGCGTGTGTGAGCAATGGCAACGATGCGCTGGAGGCCGTGAAAAAATACCAACCCGATATTTTGGTGATGGACTTGTCGCTGACCCACCGCAACGGTTTGTCTTTGATCGAGGAGATGCAGTTGCACCGCTTGCCCACGCGCGCCGTGGTGTTCACTGGGGCTTCCATTGGTGAGGTCATGCGGGCCATGGATCTGGGTGTGCCGGGTTTGGTGTCCAAGGACAAACCCCAGCAGGTGCTGGCGCGCTGCATCCAGTCGGTGCATGGGGGTGATCCTTGGTTGGACCGGGACTTGACCCTGAAAACCCTGTCTTTGTTGTTGGAGCAACAGAGGAAAAACAGCCGCGCTTCGAGTTTGTTGACACCCCGAGAAATGTCGGTGGCCCACATGGTCACCGAAGGCTTGCCCAATAAAAAAATCGCCAGCAAGCTATTCATCAGTGAAGGCACCGCCAAACTGCACTTGCACCACATTTACCAAAAGCTCAATTGCCCTGGGCGCATGTCTTTGCAGCGCTGCATGCAAGACAACGGCTTGATGTGAGCCGCCCGGGCGCCGCCCCCTGTGTGCTGTACCGAAC
>CALBEV010000009.1 GCA_937891045.1 uncultured Burkholderiales bacterium
CAGCCGGGGTTGGGGGGGCGGGCGGTTGTCCTTGGGCAAGGGGGCGATCAGCACGCTCAGTGCCGATGGTGGCACCTGGGCCTGGCGCAGGGTGTTCAGAACATCGCGCGGCAAGCCGGACGCGTGTTGACCGGGGCTTTGGGCGGGCGATGCGCTCTGGCGGTGGTGGGTGTGAGGGTTCGCTTGGGCGTTGCTGGTCAAAGCCAAGGTGCAGGTCAGTGCCAAAAAAAGTAATCGGGCCAGTGAGCGGGGAAGTGAGCCGACCAGGGTCGCCGCCTGTACGGGCAAAAACACATCGCCCTGGTCGGTGGCTTGGGATGCAAAACTGCCCGGTACAAGGGAGGGGGAGCAGGGGCGTTTGGCGCAGTGGGGGGACATCGGGCAAGTCTAACGGGCCAAAATGAAAACAGCGGGGCCGTATGATCCGGGCCATGCGATTTTCTTCAAAAACCGTGGGCCTTGCTTCTGCGGTCATCACTGTCTGTATCTGGACCGGCTTCATTGTCATTGCCCGGGCTTCGGCTTCTCGGGGGCTGCTGCCCTTGGACATCGCCTTGGCGCGCATCGTGGGGGCCAGCAGCATTTTGCTGCCCTGGGCCTGGTGGCTGATGCGGCCCGCACGGCAGGCGGGCCAAAAGATGGGCTCGCTTTGGGGCCTGTCGCCCTTGCCTTTGCACCAGACGGTACAGGCCGGCTTTTTAGGGGGCTTGCTTTACGCGGTGCTGGCCTACAGCGGTTTCTTTTTTGCGCCTGCGACCCACGCCTCGGTGTTGCTGCCCGGCAGCTTGCCACTGTGGACCACCTTGTTGGCCTGGTTGGTTTTGCGCGAGAAGGTGTCTTCGGCGCGCGCTTTCGGCTTGGGTCTCATCGTGCTGGGCGATGTGCTGGTGGGCGGTGCCAGCTTGCTCATGGCGTTTGATGGCGGTGAGGTCTGGAAAGGGGATTTGCTGTTCATGACGGCCGCCTGTTGTTGGGCGGGTTACAGCGTGACGGTGCATCGCCATGGCTTGGATGCGGTGCGTGCCACCATGGCCATCACGGCGTTTGCCTTGGTTTGCTTTGCACCGGTGTATTTGTTCTTGATCGGCACCGGCGTGTTGCCCACACATTTGACCCGCGTACCGGCTTCTGAGATTTTGTTTCAAGCGGTGTTCCAGGGTGTGGGTTCTGTGGTCATTTCGGGCATCACTTTCACCCAAATGGTGCGCCACTATGGCCCCGTGCGCTCGACGATGATCACCGCGCTGGTGCCCGGCTTGTCAGCCTTGGGGGCGGTGTGGTTTTTGGGGGAGCCCATGCACTGGAATTTGCTGGCCGGGCTGGCGCTGGTGACGGGCGGTATTTTGTTTGGCGTGCGCCAAGCCAAGAAGCCTGCTGCGCCAGTTGCCGCGTTGACAGAGTCGGGGCATAAACCATGAGCATCTCCAGCAAAGCATGGCGCTGGCTGGCCTTTGACACCAGCACCGATGTGTTGTCTTTGGCCGTGGCCCATGGCAATCAAGTCTGGACCCAAACCTTGCCCGGCGGCGCGCAAGCCTCCAGTGGCTTGATTCCGGCCGTGTTGGCCATGCTGGCTGAGGCCGACATGCCCTTGTCGGGGCTCGATGCCATTGTGTTTGGTCGGGGCCCGGGGTCGTTTACCGGCTTGCGCACGGCATGTGCTGTGGCCCAGGGCTTGGCGTTTGGGGCCGATGTGCCGGTGCTGCCCGTCGACACTTTGTTGGCCGTGGCCGAAGAGGCCCGCTTCGTGCAGTCGGAGCAGGGCTTGTGCTTGACCGACTTGACCGTGCTGGCGCTGCTGGATGCGCGCATGGACGAGGTGTACAGCGCCGCTTACCGTTGGCAGGGGGCAGCCGGGCAAGCCCAAGGGGGCTGGCAAGACGTGGCGTCACTGCAGGTCAGTGCGCCAGAAAAAATTCAAATGCCCGTGGGGGCGCGGGTGTTGCAGGCGGGCAATGCTTTTGCCGCCTATGGCGACCGCTTGCCACAGGGCGAGCGCTGTGTCGCTTTGCCGAGCGCGGCGGCCTTGGTGCGCTTGGCACCCGCCTTGTGGGCGCAGGGGCAGGCGGTGCCCGCTGACCAAGCCATGCCGTTGTACATCCGCGACAAAGTGGCCAATACCACCGCCGAACGCGAAGCCATGAAAGCCCAAGCTGCCAACGCCAAGGCCGCAGCCCAGGCATAAAGAGGTGGGCATGAAGACAGAACCCAAACCAAGGGGGCCAGTCTCCGAAGCTGTCCGCAACGCGGTCACGCTGTCGCCCATGCTGCCCGACCACCTCGACGCCATCATGGCCATCGAACAAACGGCGTACAGCCACCCGTGGTCGCGCGGTAATTTTCGGGATTCGCTCAACCCCCTGTTTGATGCCCGCTGCCTTTGGCTTGACAGCGAATTGCTGGGTTACTTTTTGGCCATGCGAGGCTTCGAGGAAATGCATTTGCTCAACATCACGGTGGCCCCGGATCGGCAAGGCCAAGGTTGGGGGCACATGATGCTGGACGCCTTGTCGCTCCTGTCGCGTCACGAGGGCGCGCAATGGCTTTGGCTGGAGGTGCGGCAAAGCAATCAGCGTGCCTTGAGGGTTTATGAACGCTATGGGTTTCGGCAAGTCAGTCTCCGCAAGGATTACTATCCTGCAGACCGCCAGCAACGAGAGCATGCGGTGGTGATGAGTTTGAAACTGTGAGCCCCAACATGAGCGACCCGACCCGATTTGATTTGGATGAACGCCAACGCGCCATGTTGGCCGAGATGGGTGTGCGCGTGTGGTGGCCGCAACGTGTGGGCGAAGCCGAGCCAACGCGGGTGCCAACTGCGTCGTTGGCAGTCGCATCACCAGCCGTATCGGCAGCCGCATCGCCAGCCGTTGCTGCCACTTCCGCAAAACCGGTCCAGTCGGTGCCCGTTGCCGCTTCAATCGTGTTGGCACCATCGCCTTCCGCCTCACCCCTTGTGAAATCCGCTGCGGCACCCGCATCACCGGTTGTTTCTCAATGGCCTGAAGGCGTCTCGGGCATGGATTGGGACGCCTTGCAAGCGGCGGTCCATGGCTGCCAATCTTGTGCTTTGTGCGCCGCTCGCCAGAACCCCATTGTGGGCTCGGGCCATGCGGCGGCCCACTGGATGGTGGTGGGCGATTTGCCCTCCGAAGAGGACGATCAACTGGGCCAGCCTTTCGCTGGACAAGAGGGTGCGTTGCTGGACAACATGCTCAAGGCCGTGGGCGTGCAACGCCAGGTGGGGGCTTTGGCCGACGCGTCGTCAGCATCCGGCTCAGCGCATCTGACCCATGCTGTCAAATGTCGCCCTCCGGGTGGGCGCAACCCTGAGGCGGCAGAGTTGACGGTTTGCGCCGCTTATTTGTCTCGGCAGGTGGCGTTGGTGCAGCCCCGCGTCATTTTGGCCATGGGGCGTTTTGCCATCCAGACCTTGCTGGGCAGCACCGAACCCTTGGGCAAGCTGCGTGGCCGGTTACATGCATTTCAGGGCGTTCCTGTGGTGGTGACTTACCCCCCGGCCAATTTGTTGCGCACGCCTGCTGACAAAGCCAAAGCCTGGGCTGATCTGGTGCTGGCATTGCAGGTGGCCAAGGGCTGATCCCCGGCCGCGATCGGCCGGATTCGGTGGGTGCGCAGCACGGCATGGGCTGCGCATGGTCTTCAGGTCCGGCCTGACAACCGCTAAAATGTCGGGTTTTCCAGAATACTTCCCCGGAGCTGCCCACATGGCCAATCAACCACAAATGGCGAACGCCATCCGCGCGCTCGCAATGGACGCTGTTCAACAAGCCAACTCCGGTCACCCCGGTGCCCCGATGGGCATGGCCGACATGGCTGTGGCGCTTTGGGGCGATCACCTGCAACACAACCCCAAAAACCCGCATTGGGCCAACCGTGACCGCTTTGTGCTGTCCAACGGCCACGGCTCGATGCTGATCTATTCGGTGCTGCACCTGACCGGCTACAAACTGCCGATCGAAGAGCTGAAGAACTTCCGCACCCTGCACAGCAAAACCGCAGGCCACCCCGAAGTGGGCGTGACTCCCGGCGTGGAAACCACCACCGGCCCACTGGGTCAGGGCATCACCAACGCCGTGGGCATGGCGCTGGCCGAAAAAATGCTGGCCGCTGAGTTCAACCAAGACGGCCACAACATCGTCTCTCACCACACCTACGTGTTCCTGGGGGACGGTTGTTTGATGGAAGGCATCAGTCACGAAGCCTGCGCTTTGGCGGGTGCTTGGAAGCTGAACAAGCTGATCGCCCTGTACGACGACAACGGCATCTCGATCGATGGCCAAGTGGCCCCTTGGTTCATCGACAACACGCCCCAGCGCTTTGCCGCTTACGGCTGGAACGTGATCGACGCGGTCGATGGCCACGACGCCGCTGCCGTGTCGGCCGCTATTGCCAGTGCCAAGCACAGCGCCGACAAGCCGACGTTGATCGTCTGCAAGACCGCCATCGGCAAGGGTTCGCCCAACCGTGCAGGCACCTCCAAGGCCCACGGCGAGCCTTTGGGCGCTGAAGAGATCAAACTCACCCGCGAAGCCCTGGGCTGGACGGCTGAGCCGTTCAAGATCCCCAAAGAGGTCTATGCCGATTGGGACGCCAAGGCCGCAGGCGCTGCCCGCGAAGCCGAGTGGAACACCACCTTTGCCGCCTACAAAGCCGCCCTCCCCGCACAAGCCAAAAAATTTGTGCGCCGCATGAAGGGCGACCTGCCCAAGAACTTCAACCAAGTCGCGTTTGACGCCGTCGTGGCCGCCCACACCAAGGGCGAGACCGTGGCCAGCCGCAAGGCCAGCCAACTGGCGCTGGAAGCCTTCACCGCGGCCCTGCCCGAAATGCTGGGCGGCTCGGCCGACCTGACCGGCTCCAACCTGACCAACACCAAGAGCACCCCCGCCTTCCGCGTGGACTTGGCCGGTGACGTGGTCAAGACAGCCGAAGGCCAAATCGGCCGCCACATCAACTACGGCGTGCGCGAATTCGGCATGGCCGCCATCATGAACGGCGTGGCCCTGCAC
>CALBEV010000010.1 GCA_937891045.1 uncultured Burkholderiales bacterium
GCCGGAGTGGCGAAATTGGTAGACGCAGCAGATTCAAAATCTGCCGGTGCAAAACACCGTGCCGGTTCGATTCCGGCCTCCGGCACCAGCCAAGGCAACAAATTCGACCCCACAAGGGTCGTTTTTTTATTTCAATATTCTCAACATCTGCACGCCTGAGCGCAGACCGACAAAGCCTTGGTACCCCAAGGCATCGTTGTAAACGGGTGCCAATTCATTCACGCTGTTGCGCACCGCCATAGGGCTGAAAAACAAATCAGTGGACGTGCTGGGTTTGCGCCATAACAGCACTGAACCACCTGGTTTGAGAAAACAAGTCGTTGTGCCAAGTGCCCGCCCCATCGGCGTCGTTCCCCCTTTGCGCAAGTTGGGTGGGAAATTCACATCCGCTGGGGTGGCAGGCACCTCTGGGATATTGAAAATCGGATCCGCTGGCTTGCCAGCTGCGGCCGGTTTGTGGCGAAACCAGGTGTCACCGCGCTCTTGCGACCAAGCGTTCCAGCCGTCATCCCCACTTTTGTTCATCAAGCCATCTTTGCCTGCGGTGCCTCGGTAATAAATGTTCGCGTTATTGCCGATGAAGCTGAAAAACGCTTTTGGCTCGATACCCGGGGCAAATTTGAATTCCAGCACCGAATTGTCATTGGCCACATAGTGCAAATAAATTGCAGATCCACTGTACCTGGGGAAGTAGATGGAGTCTCCCCCCAAACGTTCTTTGGCGGCAATGCGCAACACCACATCAGGGCTGCCTTGGTGTTTCAGCCAAATGTCTGCATCCACATTGTCCGCATCCACTGATTTTTGGGCGGTTTGATAGGCCACGGATGAAGCTGTTGGTTTGAACAACCGCATATCACCAGCAGGTTCACCCAAAGGCGTGGCTTGGGTGATGGCACCGTCGTAAATCCAACCCGGTGCCACTGTGGATTTGGGCTTGGCCAACAAGTCAGCCCACATGCTGGTCCCCAACGGGGTGTAGGAGGGTTTGCCAATGCCTGGCTCCTCGACGCAACCTTCGGTTTGAGGTGGTTGTGTGTCCAAAGAGCCAAACAAGGTTTCAGCCAAGTGTTTGTCGGTTTCTTCTGGCGTCTTCGGTGGAATGGGCACGACCAAGTTGTCCGGGTTCAAGGCTTTGGCTTGATTCCAAATGGTTCTGAGTTTGTTGTTGGTGATGAACACCGCCGTGTCTTGTGACCAATCCACAGATGTCGTGGCAAAGCCAGCCATGCCCGCGAGTTGCGCGACTTTGGGGTCGATGGTGATGCCATTGGAAGGGTCCAAATCGAAATCAAGGGACTGTAAAAAATACGCCACATTGCTGGCTGTGGGCCCACCACCTCCTTGCGCCATGCTCAAGGGCGTCACAACCGCTTCACCCAATGCGGGGGGCAACACGATATTGCCGATCGAGAACGTGATGGTTTCGCCTGCTTGGTATTCAAACGTGCCTGTATCGTCTGTGACCCCAGAGGCGATCACCTTGCCATCGGCCGACGTGACTTTGTAGGTGACACCAGACACCGCGCTGTCGATCAAGCGACCTTTCAACAAGGCCACGCCACGCGAGGTCGGCGTCGGCGTGCCCGCGCCCTGATCCCCGCCGCAAGCGGCGAGCAGGCAGAGCGGTAGTGCCCAGCGAAGAGAAGTGAAGATGTTGAATGTCATGAAGATTCTGGATTGATCTGTCATGTATCGACTGATACACCTGCAAACTTGAGAAGTTTGACGGCTTAAGATGACGTCTTTCGAATTGATTTCCCTATGAGCCTTTTGTTTTCACCTTTC
Source organism: uncultured Burkholderiales bacterium (assembly GCA_937891045.1). The sequence goes on from CALBEV010000010.1 coordinate 1,789, forward strand.
ACTTTCAACCCGCCACGCGGCCCCCTGACCATCCCCAACCGCATCGTCGTGGCCCCCATGTGCCAATACGCTTGCCACGAAGATGGTCGCGCCAATGATTGGCATTTGATGCATTGGGCCAATTTGCTCAATGGCGGTGCGGGGTTGTTCATGATCGAAGCCACGGCTGTCTCGCCTCAGGGTCGCATCACGCCCAATTGCTTGGGGCTGTGGGACGAGCAAACAGCAGCGGCCTTGTCCGACACCTTGGGACGTGCTCGCCGTTTGGCGCCACCCGTGCCGGTCTGCTTGCAAATCGCTCATTCGGGTCGCAAAGGCTCCAGTGCCCAACCTTGGCACGGCGGCATGATGATCGACAAAGCCCATGGCGGCTGGGACACGCAAGCCCCTTCGCCCCTGGCCTTGCTGCCCGGCGAAGCACCGCCCCACGAAATTGATGCCGCAGGTTTGCAAACCATTCAACAAGCTTTTGTTGAAACCGCCAAACGCGCCCAACACATAGGCCTAGAGATGATCGAACTGCATGGCGCCCACGGCTACTTGCTGCATGAATTTTTATCGCCCATTGCGAATCAACGAGCCGACTACTTTGGCGGCAGTTTCGAAAACCGCGTTCGTTTTCCATTGCAAATTTTCAAAGCCATGCGCGAGGTGTTTGACGGAACCTTTGGCATGCGCTTGTCGGCCACCGATTGGATCGATGGCGGTTGGACCTTGAAAGAAACCACGGCCTTCAGCCAGTTGCTCAAAGATGCTGGGGCTGATTTCATCCACATTTCTTCGGCAGGGATTGCACCCCAGCAGCAAATCAAAGTCGGCCCCGGGTACCAGGTGCCCTTTGCCAAACACGTGAAAGAGAAAACCGGCATGCCGACCATCGCCGTGGGCTTGATCACCGATCCGCACCAAGCCGAGGCCGTGCTGGCAGAAGGCAGTGCCGACATGGTGGCGATTGGGCGCAGCTTTTTGTACAAGCCGCGTTGGGGTTGGGAAGCCGCAGCAGCCTTGGGCGGCAAGGTGCAAGCCACATCGCAATACTGGCGCAGCCTGCCCAAAGAAGCCAATGGTATTTTCGGCGACGCCAAAATCGGCATGCGTTAAAAAACCGGCTGCCCCAACAAGCCTTCGCGCACCGTGGGGTAGCGCAGTTTGAAACGCAAGGATTGCTTCAATCGTTGGTTGCGCATGCGCCTGGATTCGCTCATGAAACTCAAAGTCATGGGCGGCAATTCTTTCTCTGCTTGCAAACGGCTGATGCGCGGTGGCTTGGGCATGTGCCAAAGACTGGCCGCCAAATCCATGTAATCAGCCATGCGCAAATCGCTGTCATCGTTCACGTTCAAGGTCTGCAACTTGGGGCCACGCCACAGCGCCAGCACCGTGGCGCGGGCCAAATCATCGGCATGAACATGGTTGGTGTACACGTCATCCGCGGCTTGCAGCACCGGTGTGCCTCTGGCCAAGCGTTCACGTGGTGTGCCGCCCTCGCGGTCCAAGGCGTAAATGCCCGGAATGCGCAGCACATTCACACGCGGCAAGCCTCGCCGACCCCATGACTGCAACCAGTTTTCAGCATCGACGCGTCGTTGTGCCCGCGGCGTTGTCGGGTTCACCGCGCGTTTTTCATCGATCCAAGCGCCTTCGCAATCACCGTAGACGCCACTGGTAGAACCATAAACCACACTGAAGGGTGCAGTGCGTCTGGCCAATGCCTGCACCAGGTGTTGGGTGCGCGGATCGGTCTCACCTTGCAAAGGGGGCGGTGCCATGTGCACCACATGGGTGGCCACACCGGCCAAGCGTTGCAAGCTTTGGGGTTCGTCCAAATTGCCCAGCAAAGGCGTGATGCCCTTCGCTTGCAGTTCAGCCATTCGCTGCACCGAACTGGTCAATGCCAACACCCGACTTGATGGGTTCAAAAGCCCCGCCACCCGCAGCCCGACATCACCACATCCCACGATCAACACCCTGGGTCGTCGAAAGCGGGCAGGCAAGGCGCCAAGGGGGGTGAGGTTTGAGGGCAAAATCGCTTCTTTCGTGTCGTGGTTTCAGCTACAAGGATTTCTCAGATGTCGTTTCAGATTGTCGTTCAGCCCAGCGGTCGCCATTTTTCCACGGCGGCAGATGAAACCATTTTGGCCGCCGGTATCCGCCAAGGCATTGGCCTGCCCTACGGATGTAAAGACGGCGCTTGCGGCTCGTGCAAATGCAAGAAATTAGCTGGCGAGCTCACGATGGCCGACTACCAGGCCAAAGCCTTGAGCGCTGACGAACTGGCGCAAGGCTTCGTGCTGACCTGCCGCGCCACGCCCTTGTCTGACGTGGTGTTGGAATCCAAGCAGGTGGTCGAAGCCGGTGCCTTCCCGATCAAAAAAATGCCAGTGCGCGTGCAAGCACTGGAGAAACTTTCCCACGACGTGATGCGGGTGCAGTTGCAATTGCCTGCTGCCGAACCCTTCCAATTTCATGCGGGTCAGTATGTGGAGTTTTTATTGCGTGACGGTTCGCGCCGCGCCTATTCCATGGGCAACGCGCCACACACCTTGGTGGCGGGAGCACCCAGCGTCGAGCTGCACATCCGGCACATGCCCGGTGGCAAATTCACCGACCATGTGTTTGGCGCCATGAAAGAAAAAGAAATCCAGCGGGTTGAAGGCCCCTATGGCAGTTTCTTTTTGCGCGAAGACAGCTCGGCACCCATGGTGTTGTTGGCCTCGGGCACGGGCTTTGCGCCCATCAAGGCCTTGATGGAACACATGCAGCACAAAGGCATCAGCCGCCCCACGCGTTTGTACTGGGGCGGACGCCGCCCCGCCGATTTGTATTTGAACGATTGGGTGTTGGCGCAATTGCCGCTGATGCCGAATTTGCAATACATCCCTGTCGTGTCAGATGCCTTACCCGAGGATGGATGGACCGGTCGCACAGGTTTTGTCCACAGCGCGGTCTTGCAAGACACACCCAGCTTGAGCGGTTACCAGGTGTATGCCTGCGGTGCGCCCATCGTGGTGGATTCGGCACGCCGTGATTACGTGGCGAATGGTTTGTCAGAAGATGAATTTTTCGCTGACTCGTTCACCAGCGAGGCTGACAAAGCGCAGGGCTAGGGCTTTCGTGCTTGGGCGTTTTTCTCACGCAAGGCACGCATTTTTTCGGCAATCTTGATTTCCAAACCGCGCTCCACCGGTTCGTAAAGCGTGGGTGGCTTCATGCCGTCGGGCCAATAATTTTCGCCTGCAGCAAAGGCATCCGGCTCGTCATGTGCATAACGATAGGCCTTGCCGTAGTCCAAGTCTTTCATCAGGGTGGTGGGGGCATTGCGCAAGTGCAATGGGACAGGTCTGGTGCCATCGGACTTGATGAGTTTGCGCACGCTGTTGTAGGCCTTGTAAACCGCGTTGGATTTAGGCGCAATGGCCAAATACACCACGCACTCCGCCAGCGCCAACTCACCTTCAGGACTGCCCAAACGCTCATAGACCTCGGCCGCATCCAACGCCATGCGCAGGGCACGGGGGTCGGCCAAGCCAATGTCTTCAGCAGCCATGCGGATCATGCGCCGCGCCATGTATTTCGGCTCGGCCCCACCATCGAGCATGCGCACCAACCAATAGAGCGCGGCATCGGGGTCCGAGCCCCGCACCGATTTGTGCATCGCGCTGATGGTGTCGTAGAACTGCTCACCGCCTTTGTCGTAGCGGCGCATGCGCTCGC
>CALBEV010000011.1 GCA_937891045.1 uncultured Burkholderiales bacterium
CCAAGTGACCGACCAAAGGCTTGGTGTCCACGCCGCGCAGTTCTTCTTCACCCACAGAGAAGGCCACCACAGGCACGTCTTTGGCTTTCAAGCCCGCATTGCCCAACTCTTTGTAGAAAGGCACATTGGAGTCACCGTTGATGGTGGAGACCACAGCGGTTTTGCCACCGGTGGAGAATTTCTTGATGTCGGCCACGATGGTTTGATAGTCGGAGTGACCGAAGGGTGTGTACTTCTCGTCGATGTCAGACTCTTTCACGCCTTTGCTGATCAGATAGGCACGCAAAATTTTGTTGGTGGTGCGGGGGTACACGTAGTCGGTGCCCAACAAGACCCAACGCTTGGCGCCACCGCCATCTTTGCTCATCAGGTAGTCCACCGCAGGAATGGCTTGTTGGTTGGGCGCAGCACCGGTGTAGAACACGTTTTTCGACAGCTCTTCGCCTTCGTACTGCACGGGGTAGAACAGCAAGCCGTTCATTTCTTCCACCACGGGCAACACGGATTTGCGTGACACGGAAGTCCAGCAACCGAAGATCACCGACACCTTGTCTTGACCCAAGAGTTGTTTGGTTTTCTCTGCAAACAAAGGCCAGTTCGAGGCAGGATCAACCACCACGGGTTCGAGTTTCTTGCCCAACACGCCGCCCTTGGCGTTGATTTCATCGATGGCCATCAACACGGTGTCTTTCAACACGGTTTCAGAAATGGCCATGGTGCCAGACAAGCTGTGCAACACGCCCACTTTGATGGTGTCTGCCGCTTGGGCCACGGTCATGGAGAAGGAACCACTGACGATGGCAGCTGCTGCGGCCAGTGCTTTGAGGTGATGACGACGATTCAACATGCAGTGAACTCCAAATGTTTTCGAGGGTTGAGAGGAACGCGCCTTTTGGGCTGCGCCTTCCCTCTTTGCAAGCCTTGTGCCAGCCTCCGTAGAAACCCGCGTTCACTGGAGATACGCGTTTTGGCGTCATATGTTCAAGCTTGGATGCACCAGAAAAACACATCCTGTTTGGTGCAAGGCACCAATTGAAGACACGTTCAAGGTGCAAATCAAGTGCAAAGTGAGGCACGCCAATTGCATGACAATTCAAATCTCTATAGACAACGCATTTGCAGACGCCATGGAACTCACACCCCGCGAAAAAGACAAGTTGTTGATCTTCACCGCCGCCTTGCTGGCCGAACGTCGCCGGGCCCGTGGCTTGAAACTCAACTACCCGGAAGCCGTGGCCTTCATCAGCGCCGCCGTCATGGAAGGTGCACGTGATGGCAAAACCGTGGCGCAACTCATGAGCGAAGGCCGCACCATCCTCTCGCGTGCCGATGTGATGGATGGCATCGCCGAGATGATTCCCGACATCCAAGTCGAAGCCACGTTTCCCGACGGCACCAAGCTGGTGACCGTGCACCAACCGATTGTTTAAGGAGCCCCAGATGCACAAACTTCTTTTTGGCCTGACCATGATGATCAACTTGAGTGCTTTCGCGCACGAAGGCCATGGCCTGTCAGGTTCGCACGGCCATGCCACCGATGCCTTGGGCTTTGTGGTGACGGCGCTGGTAGTGGTCGCCATGATCTGGGCGGGGCGCAAATGAGCATGACGCCCGGAGAACTTTTCACAGACGCTGGTCACCATGCTTTGAATGTGGGTCGGCGCACCCACACCTTGGTGGTGCGCAATGCGGGAGACCGGCCCATTCAAGTCGGCTCGCACTACCACTTCGCTGAAACCAACCATGGTTTGCAATTCGATCGGGTTGCAGCCCAAGGCATGCGCTTGAACATCGCCTCGGGCACGGCGGTCCGTTTTGAACCCGGTCAAGAGCGCACCGTGGAATTGGTGGACTATGCAGGCGACCGACAGATTTATGGTTTTCGTGGCGACGTGCAAGGTGCATTGAAAGGAGCCGCGTGATGGCCCAGATTGAAAAACGCGCTTATGCCGAGATGTACGGCCCCACGGTGGGTGACCGATTGCGCTTGGCCGACACCGACCTGATCATCGAGGTGGAAGAAGACCACACCTTGCGAGCTGGCAGCTATGGCGAGGAAGTGAAATTTGGCGGCGGCAAAACCATTCGAGACGGCATGGCGCAAAGCCAACGCACCTGCAATGGCCCCTTGGGCACCGGCGCACAAGCTGGTGGGGCGATGGACTGTGTGCTAACCAACGCACTCATCGTGGACCACTGGGGGATTGTGAAAGCCGACATCGGCATCAAAAATTCACGCATCGCCGCGATTGGCAAAGCCGGTAATCCTGATACGCAACCGGGCGTGGACATCATCATCGGCCCCGGCACGGAAATCATTTCCTGTGAAGGCATGATCGTGACGGCAGGTGCCATCGACACGCACATCCATTTCATCGCACCCCAGCAAATTGAAGAAGCCTTGTGCAGCGGCGTCACCACCATGTTGGGCGGCGGCACAGGGCCAGCCACAGGCACCTTTGCCACCACCTGCACGCCAGGCCCTTGGAACATCGAGCGCATGTTGCAATCAGCAGACGCGTTCCCCATGAACCTGGGTTTTTTGGGCAAAGGCAACGCGGCTTTGCCCAATGCCTTGCATGAACAAATCAATGCGGGTGCGATTGGCCTGAAGTTGCACGAAGACTGGGGCACCACACCAGCAGCCATCGACAACTGTTTGAACGTGGCCGAGGACACCGACACGCAAGTGGCCATCCACACAGACACCTTGAACGAATCCGGCTTTGTGGAAGACACCGTGGCCGCGTTCAAGAGCCGCACCATCCACACCTTCCACACCGAAGGTGCGGGCGGTGGCCATGCGCCCGATATTTTGAAAGTGGTGGGCGAAGCCAATGTGCTGCCCTCGTCCACCAACCCGACACGGCCCTACACCATCAACACCCTTGACGAACACGTGGACATGCTGATGGTGTGCCATCACCTTGACCCGTCCATCGCCGAAGACTTGGCGTTTGCCGAAAGTCGAATCCGCAAAGAAACGATTGCAGCCGAAGACATCTTGCATGACATCGGGGCCATAAGCATGTTTTCCTCCGACTCGCAGGCCATGGGTCGTGTGGGCGAGGTGATCATGCGTTGCTGGCAAACCGCGCACAAGATGAAGCAACAACGTGGCCTCTTGCCCGGTGACACCGACCGGCATGACAACGCTCGCGTCAAGCGCTACATGGCCAAGCTGGCCATCAACCCGGCCATCGCCCACGGCATCAGCCACGAAGTGGGGAGCTTGGAAGTGGGCAAGTGGGCGGACATCGTCTTGTGGAAACCGGCCTTCTTTGGCGTCAAGCCGTTCATCATCATGAAAGGCGGCTTCATCGCCATGGCCGCCATGGGCGACCCGAATGCGTCCATCCCCACGCCCCAACCTGTGCACTACCGACCCATGTTTGGGTCCTATGGTGGCGCGTTGCACAAAGGCTCCCTCAGCTTTGTGTCGCAAGTGGCTTTGAGCGCCGACATTGGTGGTCGCTACGGTTTGCACAAAACACTGAGCGCTGTGAAAAACATCCGAGGTGTGGGAAAACGCGACATGATTCACAACCATTTGACACCGCACATGGAGGTGGATGCGCAAACCTATGCGGTGCGTGCTGATGGCATGTTGCTCACCTGCGAGCCCGCCAGCAGCCTGCCGATGACCCAACGCTATTTCTTGTTCTGATTTTTAATTGGGGTCAGATTCCAATTAAATGGCACTCTAACTTTTGCCTCAATAATTGGAATCTGACCCCAATTAAATCACCATGATCCATTTTTCCAAACTCGTTCGCCAAGGCCAAGGTCTGGCCAAACCCTTGCTCAAGCGTGCCCACAGCGTCAGCTTGGATTGGGACGTGCGGCAAAAAAGCCGTTTCGAAACCACCGACAGCGGTGGCCGCAGCGTGGGCGTGTTTTTGCCGCGCGGCACCACAGTGCGCGGCGGTGATGTCTTGGTTGGCGCAGATGGCTCCTTGTTGCAAGTGCAAGCCGCACCGCAAGCGGTGTTGCGCATCACCTTCGATGCTGCTCACGGCACGCCGTTCGATTTGACCCGCGCCGCCTACCACTTGGGCAACCGCCATGTGCCCATCGAACTCCAAGCCGATCATTTGAAAATCGAACCCGACCACGTGTTGGCCGACATGCTGCGTGCCATGCATTTGAAGGTGGACGAAGTGAACGAATCCTTCGAGCCCGAAAGCGGTGCTTATGGTGACCACGGCGGTCATCACCATGGGCATGATCACGCACATGACCATGGCACAGCCCACAAGCATGGTCACGGCCACGATCATGCGCATCAACATGACGACGGTCATGTGCACGGTCCGCACTGCAAGCACGACCACGGATGAGCAACACTGATTTGCTATGGCTGATGCAACTGGCCTCACCGGCCTTGCCAGTGGGCGGCTTCTCGTACTCGGAGTCTTTGGAGGCTGCGGTGGAGCATGGCTTGGTGAACGACGAAGCCAGTGCGCAAGCTTGGTTGTTGGACCAATTGCATTTGGTGCAAGCCCGCAGCGAATTGCCGGTGGTGGCGCAGGCCATGACCGCTTGGCAACAGCAGGATGTGCCCCGTTTGATGCAGCTTAATCAATGGGTGCTGCAAACCCGCGAAACCTTCGAGAACCGTTTGCAATCCGAGCAAATGGGCCGCTCCCTGCTGGACTGGTTGCGCAACCACACCGATGTCGATGAAGAACGTGTTCACTCCTGCCAACAACTGCCACCCACCTGGCCGATGGTGTTTGCCTTGGCACTCACCACGCGTGAAGTGCAGCCGCGCGATGGCTTGTTGACCAGCGCCTTTGCCTGGGCAGAAAACATGGTGCAAGCCGCTATCAAATCGGTGCCGCTGGGGCAACGCAGTGGGCAGCGCATCTTGGCTGCGCTGAGTGCCGACATTCCCGCAGCGGTGGACCACGCTCTTTCTTTGAACGACGAGCATCGTCAAGCTTTTAGCCCGCGCCTGGCCATTTTGTCGGCGCGTCACGAAACCCAATACTCACGACTGTTCAGATCATGACCACACCACTTCACCACATTCCTTTTCGCACCAAAAAACTGCCCCCCCTGCGTGTCGGCATCGGCGGGCCGGTTGGCTCTGGCAAAACCACCTTGCTGGAAATGCTGTGCAAAACCATGCGCGACGACTACGACCTGATCGCCATCACCAACGACATCTACACCAAGGAAGACCAGCGCTTGCTCACCGTCAGTGGTGCGTTGGCTGCTGAGCGCATCATGGGCGTGGAAACCGGCGGTTGTCCGCACACCGCCATCCGCGAAGACGCCTCCATCAACTTGGAAGCCATCGACCGCATGCTCGATAAATTTCCGAATGCCGATGTGGTGTTTGTCGAGAGTGGCGGCGACAACCTGGCGGCCACCTTCAGCCCCGAGTTGAGCGACCTGACCATCTATGTGATTGATGTCGCCGCTGGCGAAAAAATACCGCGCAAGGGTGGCCCAGGCATCACCAAAAGCGATTTGTTCATCATCAACAAAACCGACTTGGCCCCGCACGTGGGGGCCGACTTGGCCATCATGAAATCCGACACCGAGCGCATGCGGGCTGGTGCCCAAGGCGTCAAGCCGTTTGTGATGACGAATTTGAAAACCCTCAGCGGCTTGGCCGAGGTGGTGAAGTTCATTGAAACCAAGGGCATGCTGACCAGCGCAGCCCACTGAACTAGCGGGTGGCCCAACCACCCGACATGGGAAACACCTGGCCGACAAAGCAATCGGCTTGGCTGGAACACAAGTAGGCGGCAAAGGCCGCGTCTTCTTCGGCTTTCACCAATCTGCCCAAGGGCACTTCGCGTTTCAAGCGTTCTTGAAACCGAGGGTTGGCTTGCACTTCGGGCGGAAAGTAGGTGGGGTTGTCGACAAAATTTTGTGCGATGGCATTGACCTGGATGTTGAACGGGGCCATTTCCACACCCACGGCTTGCACATAAGCGAGCTGGGCACCGCGGGCTGCGCTGTAGCTGGATGAGCGCTTCATGCCCCGCAAGGCACTGGCGCTGCCCATCACCACCACCTTGCCATGCCCTTGCGCTTGCATGGACGGCAACACGGCTTTGACCATGCGCTGCAAAGGATGGACCATGCTGTTGAACACCGCTTGCCATTCGTCTTCGCTCACCTCAGAGGCCAGGGTGACGGGCGCAGGCATGGCCAAATTGGCCACCAACACATCGACTGGGCCGTGCTCGGTCAGCATTTGCGCAGGGGCATCCACAGGTTGCAGATCGCGCACATCCGCCAACACGGTGGCCCCTTGCGCGGCCAAGGCTTTGCACAAGGCGGGGCCCATGAAGACATCGGCTTGGGTCACCAAAATCCGCAAACCTTTGAGCATGGTCACTCCGGCAAGTCGTCTTCAGCGTCGACCAACACTGCGCCTTCCGGCAAGGGGCGTGCTTGGCGCTTGCCGGTTTTTGCCAAAACCTCCACGTACACCTGCACCGCTTGCGCTTTGGCCACCGCGTCGATCGAGCTGATGAGTTCAGACAAATGCACAGTTTGCGCTTCTTCTTTGGTGGCGGCCACTTTGCAATCAAAGTCCCAAAAATCTGCGCCTTCGGGCAGGTCTCGGCGGCGTTCGCGTTTCAAGTATTTGCGCACGTCATGCTTGACGGCGTCGAGCACCCGATCGGGGTGCCGACCGTCGATGTGCAAGGGATAGGTTTTTCTCATGCGGCCATTATGCGTTCACGCTGTGCCTCGGCCTCAGGGCTAGATAATGGGCTAAAAGAACGAGAAAGGTTGGTGTCCATGTCCGCTGTTTTGGCGATTTGTATCGGGGCTTGTGTGGGTGCCTTGGCCCGCTGGCAACTGGGTTTGCATTTCAACAGCACAGGCGTCTTGCCTTGGGGCACCTTGTATGCCAATTTGATTGGTGGATACCTGATTGGCGTGTGTGTGGCGGTGTTTCAAGCCTTGCCCGACCTCGATCCTTTGTGGCGTTTGCTTTTGGTGACGGGTTTTTTGGGTGCGCTCACCACGTTTTCATCGTTCAGTGCCGAAGTCGTTCAGATGTTGCTTGCCTCGCGTTATGTCTCGGCGCTGGTGACCGCATCCCTGCACCTGCTGGGGTCTTTGCTTTTCACGCTGGCTGGCATCAAAACAATTGAGATGATCTGGGTCAGGTAAGCACTTTGTCAGGGCTGTGCGTCACAGTCCGGCCACCATGAAAACCATGATTTCCGCCAATGACCGTCTGAACCGCATAGAACGGGCCCGCCATGCTGTGATGGTGGAGGGCACGGCTTCGACGCCTTGGGTGCAAGGCTGGATCAGCGACAGCTGGCGACGCTGTATCGCCCAAGGCTTGAAAGCCGATGATGCCTTGAGCTTCAATCCGGTGTCCTCCAGCCACATCAAACAAGCCCTGGATCAAAACCGCGACCTGATTCAATCAGCCAAGCCTGAACTCGAACGCTTGGGCCGCGCGATTGCGGGCACCCCATTTTTCGCCCTCATCACCGATGCGCACGGTGTTTTGCTCGACCTTGGCGGTGCCATTGATCGACACGACAAACGTGTCAGCAGCATCGCGCGTGTGGGTGTGGACTTGTCCGAACGCGCGGTGGGCACCACCGCCATCAGTGCCGCGCTGACCGAAATGCGTCCCGTCTGGTTGCACCGCAGCGAGCATTTCTTCAACGACACCGCCATCTACAGCTGCGCTGGTGCGCCGCTGTGGGGCTCGCAAGGCGAATGCATTGGCATGCTCGACTTGACCGGCGTGCAAACCGCCGAGCGGCCTGAGCTGATGCATTTGGCAGCACTGTCAGCCCGCAGTATCAGCAACGCCTTGCTGTTGCGCCAGCCGCACCACATGCTGCTGCGCCTGAATTGGCCTGGTCGTTCCATGGGTGACGACAACGACGGCCTGGTGTTGCTCGGCAGTGACGGCGAAGTGTTGGGTGCCAATCCTTGGGCTCGTGAGATGCTGAATTTGCATGCCCACCCGCAAGTTCATGCCAGCGATGTATTTGCGCTGCCTTGGGGTTTGTTGTTTGATGCAGCCAATTCAGACCAAGCAGTGGAGGTGCCTCTGTGGAGTGGCCTGCAACTTCAGGCGCGGGTTTATGTGCAACATGGTTATGTGCTGGACAACCAACCCAAAGCCACCGGCCCGTTGCAGCAATTGCAATCGGCCATGATTTCCAAGGCTATCGAGCAGGCACGCGGCAATGTGGCACAAGCGGCCAAGGTGCTTGGCATCAGCCGCGCCACGCTCTACCGCAAGCTGTCCCGCAAGCCCAGTTGAGCTTGCGCTTCAAGCAGGCGCTTGAATTTCAACAGGCGTGAAACCTGCATCGGTCATGGCGTCTATCAACACTTGCACATTGGCGTGTGTCTGTGAAACATAAATTCGCTTGGTTGCCAAATCCGCCGCCACTTTGGCCTCTTGATCGACAGCCCCCACTGCTTTGGTGATGCTGCTGACACAATGGCCGCAAGTCATGTCGTTCACTTCAAAGGTCAGCATGGGTCTCTCCAATCCAGTTATTCATGCAAGGATACGCCTGTGAGCACCGTCGCGCCATGGTCGCCAACCGCCGACATTCAATTGCAAATCGAGGGCATGACCTGCGCCTCCTGCGTCAGCCGCGTGGAAAAAGCCCTGTGCAAAGTACCTGGCGTGTCGGGGGCCACGGTCAACTTGGCGACCGAACAAGCCACGGTGCATCTGCAATCGGCCCTGCCCGTCGCCGTGTTGTTGGCGGCTGTGGACAAAGCAGGTTACGCCGGTTCACTGGTTGAAGCCAACACCCCAGCCGTGCCATTGCAACTGCCCGCCTGGTGGCCAGTGGCCTTGGGCGCGGCACTCAGCTTGCCGCTGATGGCACCCATGTTGTTGCAACTCTGGGGCATCACTTGGATGCTGTCAGGTCCTTGGCAATGGGCGCTGGCCACCCCGGTGCAGTTCGGCTTGGGCTGGCGGTTTTACAAAGCCGGTTTCAAAGCGCTGATGGCACGAGCCGGCAACATGGATTTGCTGGTGGCCTTGGGCACCTCCGCAGCCTATGGCTTGTCCATGTACCTGCTGCTGCAACTCGGCGAACACGGTATGCCGCATTTGTATTTCGAAGCTTCTTCAACCGTCATCACCCTGGTGCTGCTGGGCAAGTGGCTGGAGAGCCGGGCCAAGCGCCAAACCACCGACGCCATCCGCGCTTTGCAAGCGCTGCGCCCAGCCACCGCCTTGGTCCGACGCCATGGCAGTGATTTGGAAGTTCGCATCGAGCAAGTGCAGGTGGGCGACATCGTCGTGGTGCGGCCCGGTGACCGGGTCGCCGTGGACGGCCTCATCACCGAAGGCGCAAGTCACTTAGACGAGTCCTTGATCACAGGTGAAAGCCTGCCGGTGGCGAAAGACGTGGGTGCGGTTGTAACAGGTGGTGCCATCAATGGCGAAGGCTTGCTGCTGGTGCAAACCACGGCGGTGGGCAACGAAACCACCTTGGCCCGCATCATCCGCATGGTCGAGTCGGCGCAAGCCGCCAAAGCACCGATTCAACGCATCGTTGACCAAGTGAGTGAAGTGTTTGTGCCTGTGGTTCTGGGTTTGGCCTTGCTCACTTTGCTGGGCTGGGTGGCTTACAGCGGTGATTGGGAACAAGCCCTGATAAACGCGGTGTCGGTGCTGGTGATTGCCTGCCCTTGTGCCTTGGGTTTGGCCACGCCCACTGCCATCATGGCGGGCACCGGTGTGGCTGCTCGGCACGGCATTCTGATCAAAGACGCTGAAGCATTGGAGGTGGCGCATGCGGTCAGCGTCGTGGCGTTTGACAAAACCGGCACGCTCACCGAGGGCAAACCAGTCCTCACCCAGGCCCTGCCCGCCGTTGGCGTGAGCCGACTTGAATTGCTGCGACTGGCCGCCGCTTTGCAATCCAACAGCAGCCATCCGCTGGCCCTGGCGGTGTTGAGCCAAGCGCGGGATGAGCGGCTTGAAATACCTGCTGCACAGGCGGTGCAGGCCTCGCCAGGGCGGGGATTGCAAGCAACCGTGGAAGGCCACACGCTGTATTTGGGCAGCAGCCGATGGCTCAATGAACTGATGGTGGATGCCGCTGGTTTGCATCAGGCAGCCACGCAACGCGAAGCCCAAGGTCAAACGGTTTCATGGCTGATGCGCCAAGAAGACGGCCAAGTCCGCCTGCTCGGACTGCTGGCCTTTGGCGACTCCGTCAAACCCTCGGCACTGCAAGCAGTGCAGCAGCTTCATGCCTTAGGTATTCGCACGGTCATGCTGACCGGTGACAACGCAGGCAGTGCTCAAGCGGTGGCGCAAGCCCTGGGTATTCAAGAAGTCCATGCCCAAGTACTGCCGGGGGACAAAGCCGCGCTGGTGCAAGCTCTGCGGGCCGAAGGTGCCGTCGTGGCGTTTGTGGGAGATGGCTTGAACGACGGCCCCGCTTTGGCTGCGGCCTCTTGCGGTTTTGCCATGGCGGGCGGCGCGGATGTAGCCACCGAAACTGCGGGTATCACCTTGATGCGCGGCGACCTGCGCTTGGTGGCTGATGCGATTGACGTGTCCAGGCGCACCTACAACAAAATTCGGCAAAACCTGGCTTGGGCTTTTGTGTACAACGTGCTGGGGATTCCGCTGGCGGCCTTGGGGTTGCTGAGCCCGATGGTGGCCGGTGCGGCCATGGCCTTTAGCAGTGTGAGTGTGGTGGGCAATGCCTTGTTGCTGCGGCGTTGGAAAGCTGCTTCGGACCCAGCGGCTTAGCGTCGATTTCATGGGCATGGCAGCGCTGCACCAGCCATGTTTCCTGTGCTTTAGCTGACCAATTTCAAATTTTTACTGTCGGGGTCAGCGGCTTTCAACAGATCCGCAAAACGATGACGCACCGAGGCTTCTATGCCCGCGGCATCCAAACCCAACGAGCTCATTATTTTGACTGGGTCGCCATGCTCGGTGAACACATCCGGCACACCCAAACGCAGCACGGGGATGTTGATGCCTGCATCCTGCAAAGCCTCCAACACCGCAGACCCTGCACCACCCATGAGGGCGCCTTCTTCCACCGTGACCAAGGCATCGTGGCTTTGCGCCAAAGACAGCAGCAGTTCGGTGTCCAAGGGTTTGGCCCAGCGCATGTTGGCCACACTGGCGTTCAAAGGCAAAGCGGCTTGCAAGGCGGGGTAGAGCATGGTGCCAAAAGCCAGAATGGCCACGCCCTTGCCTTGGCGGCGCAATTCGCCTTTGCCAAAAGGCAAGGTGTCCAAGCCAGCGCTGAGGGCGGTGCCCGCACCAGAACCGCGCGGATAGCGCACCGCCACCGTGTGGTCTTGGGCGTGGGCCGTGCTGAGCAGCATGCGGCACTCGTTTTCGTCTGCTGGGCAGGCGATGCTGATGTTGGGGACGCAACGCAGGAAAGGAATGTCATACACACCCGCATGGGTGGGGCCGTCGGCACCCACAATGCCTGCGCGGTCCAGCGCCAGCACCATGGGCAGTTTTTGCAAGGCCACGTCATGGATCACTTGGTCGTAGGCACGCTGCAAAAACGTGGAGTAGATGGCCACCACCGGCTTCAAGCCTTCGCATGCCAAACCAGCCGCAAACGTGAGTGCATGCTGCTCTGCGATGCCCACATCGTGGTAGCGGTCGGGGAAACGTCGGTGGAACTCGACCATGCCCGAACCTTCTCGCATGGCGGGCGTGATGGCCACCAACTTGGGATCTTGCACCGCCATGTCGCACAACCATTGGCCAAACACCTGGCTGAAGGTCTGTTTGGGGGCGGTGGTCGGACTGATCAAGCCCACCTTGGGATCGAATTTGCCCGGACCGTGGTAAGCAATCGGGTCGGCTTCTGCCAATTGGTAGCCCTGCCCTTTGCGGGTGACGACATGCAAAAACTGCGGACCTTGCAATTGCTTCAAATTTTCCAGCGTGGGAATGAGCGAGTCGAGATCGTGGCCGTCAATCGGGCCAATGTAGTTGAAACCAAATTTTTCAAACAAGGTGGCGGGCAGCACCAAGCCTTTGGCTTGGTGTTCCAAACGACGGGCCAACTCAAACAAGGGCGGCGCGTTTTTCAAAACTTGGCGGCCCACCTCTTTGGCGGCCGAGTAAAAACGCCCACTCATGAGTTGCGCCAAATAGCGGTTCAAAGCGCCCACGGGCGGGCTGATCGACATGTCGTTGTCGTTCAAGATGACCAGCAAATTGCAGTCGGCCACACCAGCATTGTTCATGGCTTCAAAGGCCATGCCTGCCGTCATGGCACCGTCACCGATGATGGCCACGCAATGGCGTTGCTCGCCCTTTTGCTTGGCCGCCAAGGCCATGCCCAGGGCGGCAGAAATGCTGGTGGAGGAATGGGCCGTGCCGAAGGCGTCGTATTCGCTTTCGTCGCGTTTGGGAAATCCAGCCAGGCCGCCCAGTTGGCGCAGGCTGTGCATGCGATCACGCCGCCCGGTGAGGATTTTGTGGGGGTAGGTTTGGTGGCCCACATCCCAAACCAAACGATCATGGGGTGTGTTGAACACATGGTGCAAGGCCACAGTGAGTTCGACCGTGCCCAAATTGGAGCTGAGATGACCACCGGTTTGCGCCACACTGGTGAGCAGGAAAGAGCGCAGCTCATCAGCCAAAACGGGTAACTGGGCTGGCGACAGTCGCCGCACATCGGCGGGCGATTGAATGCTGTCGAGCAATGGTGTCATGGGGCGATCTCCTGCAAACCCTGCAACCATGCAGGGTACGCTATTGTCATGATGGTGAGCATAGATGTGTCAATTCAAGTTGACTATAAGGGGTTTACCCTTGTATTTTTAGATTGACGCATGAAAAAACCCCCGGGCAAAGCCACAGGGGTTTTGAACAAAACCGAAAAAAAACGATCAGCCTTTTTTGGCGTAGGCACTGCACCAGCCAGCAGCAGCAACCTGCTTGCCTGCAAACAGAGGACAACCGCCTGCCTTGTCGCCGGCTTTGCCTGAGTACAAAGCACAGTTGTCGCAACGCTGTTCAGCCTTGTGGTTGGCGTATTTTTTCTTATCGACTTTGCTGGTGTCTGCCTTGTAACCCAGGGCTGCAGCTTGGGGGTCGTTTTCGGCGACCAGGGCTTGGGCCATGGCTTGGCCGGCCAACAAGGCGGTACCGCCCAAGCTGAGTTGAATCACAAATTCGCGACGACTTGTCATAAATGTCTCCGTTAGATAAAGAAACCCCAATTGGGGAAAAACCTGCGGGATTTTGGCGCATCCCTCGGGGTTCAAGCACAACGCCCGCCAGATACCCCAGGTTGACGCTCAAGTAAGCAGCCCACTGCGCAACATCAGCGGGATGAGGGGCTGGCAGATTGGCGCATCGCCGTTTTGATCTGGGCCGGGGTCCAAGCCGGTTTGTCGGGGGCATAGCGTTGTCGCATCCAGCCCACCAAGTCCAGCATTTGCGCCTCGCTCAAGCTGTCCTTGAAGCCGGGCATGAAGCCCACGCGCTGGGAGGGTGGTTGTTGGATCCCGGACTGAATCACCTGCACCAGGTTGTCGGGGGTGGCGCTGTGCAAGTTGCCATTCAAGGCCAGCGGCTGGTTCACGCCCAACAGTTGCGGCCCGCTGCCGTCATGGTGGCATGCGCCGCAACTGCCCTCAAATTGGCGCTGGGCGGCTGAAGGCAGCGGTGCAGAGGCCGCGGCTTGTTGCACCAGCTGTTGGGCTTGGGCGGTTTGCTGGCTGTCGTTCAAAGGGGCAGCGGTTTGCAGCGAGGCCAAATACACCGCCATGGCTTGCAAATCGGCGTCGGGCACGGTTTGCAAATTGCGCACCACTTGGGCCATGGGGCCGCTGGCCACGCCATGGAAATCGGTGTAGCCGTGGCGCAAATAGTGGAAGAAATCTTCAGTGCGCCAAGCCACGGGTGACGGGTTTAACGCGGTCAGTGCCGGAGCCTGCCAGCCATCTAACACCGCGCCTTGCAAATAGGCACTGCCTTTTTGCTCGGCCCCCAAGGCATTGCGTGGCGTGTGGCAGGCCCCGCAATGGGCCGCGCCATTCACCAAGTACTCGCCTCGGTTCCACTGCGCGGTTTGCGCTGGGTCGTATTGGTAGGCGCTGGGTTGATGAAACAAACCATTCCACAGCAGCATGAGCGAGCGCATGCCAAAGGGAAAACCCATGTCTGCTTTTGGCGTGGCTTGCGACACCGCAGGGCGTTGCATCAACCAAGCGTAGAGCGCCGTCATGTCGTCATCGCTGATGCTGGCAAACGCGGTGTAGGGAAACGCAGGGTACAAAGCGTGGCCATCGCGCGAGATGCCTTGGCGCATGGCCCGCTCAAAGGCTTGGTAGGTCCAAGCACCCAAACCGGTGTCCGCATCGGGCGTCAGGTTGCTGCTGTAAACCGTGCCAAATCCTGTGTTGAAAGCCTTGCCGCCAGCAAAGGGCTCGCCTTGGTCGCTGGTGTGGCAGGTGACGCAGTTGCCCAAGGCCGCTACTTCCGCGCCGCGCGCCAGCACGGCTTGGCTGACCGGGGCCAAAGGACTCGCCATGCGCGGCAAACTGCTGCGCCAACCCACACTGGCCGCGGTGAAGGCGGCCAAGGCCAATAAGGCACCACCCACTTTGGGCCAGCTCCAGCCCTTGGCCCAGCCCGGGTGTGACGAGGGTGCGGGGTCGGGATTGCGGCTGGCTTGGGGTGTCGGTTGCTCGGGTGCTGCCAAGGGGTTCAAGGCGGCTCGCACCACTTCCGGGGTGAAGGGTGGTTGCCGAAAACGAATGCCGGTGGCGTCAAAAATCGCGTTGGCAATCGCCGCTGTGCCAGGTACCGAGGAGGATTCGCCTGCGCCCAAGGGGTCTTCCAAGGGGCGCGGCATTTGCACCACTTCGATGACGGGCACTTGCGGGAATTGCAAGATGGGGTAACTGCCCCACTCCGCGCTGGTGACCCGGCCATCGGTGGCATCGGTTTGCACTTGTTCCAGCAAGGCGCGGCTGGTGGTTTGCAACACATTGCCATGGATTTGCTGCTCGACCCCTTTGGGGTTGACCACCATGCCTGCGTCATGACCCACCACCACCCGATGCACCTGCACTTCGCCGGTGGTTTTGTGGACCCGCACGTCGGCCACCCAAGCGGCCCAAGCGGCACCAAAGCCCGGCCACTTGCTGTGCACATAACGGGCATAGGCCACGCCCTGCCCGACCAACCAATCACCCTCAGATGGGCGTTGTTGCGGCTGGGTGTGCGCTTGCCATCCAGCTTTGTCAGCGGTCGCCTGCACCATGGCTTTGGCGCGTTCATCGGCCAAATGCGCCAAGCGGTATTGCAGGGGGTCCGCGCCAGCGGCAGTGGCCAATTCGTCGATGAAACTTTCATGCGCAAACGAATTCGGCAAGGCCGACACACCGCGCAACCACGAGGCCCGCAGGATCGGCGGCATGTCGTTCACGGTGACGCGCAAGTCGGCGTAGTTGTAGGGTGGCCGAGCGGTGCGGTCGCCCATTTCAAAAGCTTGGGCGATGGGCTCAACGGTGCGCGTGAGCAACAGCGCCAAAGTGGTGGCGCCATTCGAGGGATAGCTGGTTTGGAAATCGTAGCCACTGGGTTGCCCCTCGCGGCCCAAGCCGCCACGCACTTGCATGAGTTGGGCCGCGCCTTTGGGCTCCCACAGGTGTTCTTGTTCGTGGGTCAGTTGCACCCGCACAGGCGCACCCACGGCTTTGGACAACAAAGCGGCATCGGCCGCCACATCGTCCGCCCCATTGCGGCCATAGCAACCCGCAGCCTCCATGCGGATGATGTTCACCTCGGTGTCATGCACACCGCACAAACGCGCCACATCAGCTCGCAAAGCATGCGGGTTTTGGGTGCCTGCCCAGACCAACAAACGGTGTGGCGTGTCTGCGTTGTTCAGGCCATGCCACCAGGCCACGGCGCAAGACGGGCCGATGCTGGCATGCATTTGGTAGGGCCACACATAGGTGCGCTGCAAGGTGTGAGCGGCGTCTGCCAAGGCTTGGTCCACCAAGCCCTCATTCACCACCTCGCGCGGTGTGCTGGGGTTGCTGCGAATCGCGTTTTCCAAGTCTTGGGTGCCGTGCATGCCGGGCCACGGTTTCCAATGCACCTGCAATTCGCGCATGGCCTGTTCGGCGTGTTCTTCACGCTCGGCCACCACGCCGACAAAATCGCCTTGCACCACCACCGCGTGGATGCCGGGGATGTGGGCAATGGACGAGGCTTCCACCCGGTCCAAGGTGTGGCCAATGAAAGCACCGCTGTCGGCGCCCGCATAGGGTGGTCGCACGACCCGGCCATGCAACATGCCGGGCATGCGCATATCGTGGACATAGATCAAATCCGCAAACACCTTGGCGGGGATGTCCACACGCGGCAGGCTTTGACCAATCCATTCGCGTTGGTCTGGGGTTTTGAGTTCAGTGTCGAGTTGCAAGGGCAGATCGACCGCCTGGTCTTTGAGCAAGGCTGCCCAAGCCAAGCGGCCGTGTGGGGCACAGAAGACTTCACCGTCTTGAAGCTGCACCTCGCTGGGGGGCAAGCCCCAGCGTTGGGCGGCTTGAGCGATCAACCATTGGCGGGCTTGCGCCGCCGCAGCCCGCAACGGCGCGGCATGGATTTGAATCGAGGCGCTGGCAATCGTGGCTCCTTGGTTGGGCGACACCGCGGTCAGGCCCATCAGCAGGTGCACTTTGGAGGGATTGGTGTGGAGTTCTTCAGCCACCAACTGGGTCAAGGCGGTGCGCAAACCGGTGCCCAAATCCACATGGCCATGCAATGCGGTGACGCTGCCGTCGTCCCACACGGCCAACAAACATTCATCGCCCTCGCTGGCGTGGCTGTAGACAAAGGGCGGTTGGCCAGGCGTTGGGGCTTGCTGGGGCAAGGCCGGGCGACAAACGCGCAAGACGCCTTGCGCTTCAAACAAATCAGCGCGTTGGTGAACCTGCTGGGCACGCATGGGGTCAGGCCGGGGTGGGATGCATCAGCCGCGCAGCCCGTTTGACCGCGGCCATGATCTCCACATGGGTGCCGCAGCGGCACAGGTTGCCCGACAAGGCTTGGCGAATTTGGCTGTCGGTGGGGTCGGGGCAGCGCTTGAGCAAGGCCACGGTCATCATGACCATGCCGTTCAAACAATAACCACACTGCGCGGCTTGTTCATCGATGAAGGCTTGCTGCACCGGATGCGGTGCGCTGGCTTGACCGAGGCCTTCAGACGTGGTGATGTCGCGGTGTTGAATTTCTTGGGCAGGAATGACGCAAGCCCGGGCGGGTGTGCCGTCGATCAACACGGTGCAGGCACCGCATTGACCCAGGCCACAACCGAACTTGGGGCTGTTGAGCCCCAAGTCGTTGCGCAACACGTGCAGCAGCGTGGCAGCAGAAGTCAGTCGCAGGGCATGGTCTTGGCCATTCACCTGCAACTGCACATCAACGGTACGCAGCGGCTGCATCGGTGCGAAAACGCGAACCAATCAACCGACTTGAATATCAGCAGACTGGATGCGCTTGACGCCTTTGGCTGCCATGTTTTTCCAAGCAGCGGCCAAGGAGCCGTTCAGGTCGATGGCGCGGCAAGCGTCTTCCACCACATACACCTCAAAGCCAGCGGCACGGGCGTCCATGGCGGTCCAAGCGACACAGAAGTCGGTGGCCAAACCGGTGACGAACACGGTTTTGATGCCGCGTTGCTTCAAGTAGCCTGACAAACCAGTGGCGGTTTTGGCATCGGCTTCCATGAAAGCAGAGTAGCTGTCGACCTTGGGGTGGTAACCCTTGCGGATGATCAGCTGGGCAGAAGGCATTGCCAAGTCTTTGTGCAGCTCGGCGTCCTTGGTGCCTTGCACACAGTGGTCGGGCCACAGCACCTGGGTGCCATAGCTGAGCTTGGTGGTTTCGAAAGGCTTTTTGCCTTCATAGGCTGAAGCAAACGAGGCATGGCCTTTGGTGTGCCAGTCTTGCGTGACCACGATGTTTTCAAAGGCAGTTGAAATGCGGTTGATGACGGGTACCACTTCCGAGCCTTTGGCCACGGGCAAGGTGCCACCTTCCACGAAACAGTTTTGCACATCCACCGCAATCAACACCGCTTTGGAGCCGGGTTTGATTTTGGATGCGGCCATGGCCCAAGGTGCCATCACGCCCATCGCGCCCATGGCGCCCATAGCTGTCAGAAGTTTTCTGCGATCTGTTGTCATCTTCGATCTCCACTACAAAAAAACGCACAACCCGTGCGCGGGGAACCTGTCATCGCAGACCATCTTGGCCCACGATTTCATGCACTTGCAAGCCGCCGACACGCGGATGCGGACGGCCACTGTTGGTGACCACCACGGCCACCAGAATTTCATTCGAACGCGGGGCGTCATGGATGCGGGCCTCCATGGCGTCAAAGTGGCTGCGCACAAAGGCCGCATCCTTGTGGCCCAGCGGCACATCGATGGCCGTGCCCAAGGTGCCTTGTTTTTTGGCCGACGGCACCAGCGCTGCGCCTTTGCTGACCGCCATGCGCAAGGGTGCACCCAACTTGGGGTGCAAGATGGCCGCAGCATGTTCGAGTTCACCAGATTCGCCCACGATGGCGGCCTTGCCATAACTGTGCGCATCCGCAGGCTTGATACCCAAGGCCTTGACGCAACGGGCCCCCAATAAGCCGCCCAACTCTTCGCCAATGGCGATGAGTTCATCCAGGTTGTCGCTGAAGCGTCCGGCATACGGATTGGCAATCACCGCCATGGCCAAGGCGCGGCGGGTCGGCGGCGAGACGGCCACACCACCTTCTTGCAGCAGTTCGTCCACTTGCACCACGATTTTTCGAATTTGAGCTGTCATGTTGTTCTCCTGCGCTGTCTCAGCGCAATCCATTCCATTGGCTGATGTCTTGGGCGGCCAAACCACCTACCCGGGCATGCACCCGCGCACCGGTGCTCATGGCCAAAATCAAGATGATTTCATCAGCGCGTGGTGCGCCTGGCACCCGCACTTCGATGGCGTCGAAATGGCTGCGCACATAACTGGCATTGATGTGGGTCAGGGGCACGTCCAGCGCCGCACCTGGCGGGCCTACTTTTTTGGTGGACGGCACGATGGACAAGGCATTGCCAGGTTGACCGCTGCTGGCGCTGCCCTGGCCCGCCGTGTAGGCCGCGCGGTCGCCCTTCCAACCCAGCAGTTCGCGCATGGCGTAGCCACCGGGCACATGCCACAAGGCACCGTGTTCAAGTTCCCCGGCTGCACCGACGATGGCACCTTTGCCGTAACCCTGAATCGCCTCTGGGGTCACACCCATGGCTTGGCAAAGTTGCTGGGCAAGTTGAACGCCCAGCGGGTTCAAGGCGTCCATCATCGGCAGGATGTTGGCGTGGTACTGACCGGCATAAGGATTGCGCAACACCGCCGCGATGGCACCCCGCACCAAGGGTGTGTCAGCCACCGGGCCAAATTCGTGGTGGATCTCCTCCACATGGGTGAAGACACGGCGTACATCGATCAAGTCTGAGCTCAAACCAAACACTCCAAAACGGGTGTGACGGCCACTTGGCCTTGGCAACACAAATAGGCGGCATGCAATTGGCCCCGCGCTTGCAGGCCACGGGCACAGTCTAGCCCGAGTTGCAAAGCGTCTTGAATCAGTGCCGGGGGCAAGCTGGGCACGTCCACCGTCACCATCCGGTCGCCCAAGTCGGTGTCGTCCCGCAGGCTGTTGGCGGGGCGGCGCTGAATCCCGGGGTGCTGCAGATTCACGGCGTTGGCAATCAAGGTGGCGGCCACATCGGCTTGGGCAGCGGTGTCGGCCAACACGGTGACGCTGTCGGCCACGCCGAATGAAAAACTGCGCCCGCCCCAACCGCTGGTGGCCACACCACGCACCGGCATGGCGGCGCTGATGACGAACTGGCCATCGGTGACCAAGGCGCTGGCGGCATCGGCAGCCAAGGCTTGCGCCAACTTGCTCACCACGCCAATGCGCCATTCGCCGCGCTGCAAGTGCAGTGCGATATCGCCGCCATTGTTCACATAGGCGCGGCCCACACCGGGCAGCGCCAAGGCCTGTAGCACCTCTTGCGCCACCGATCCTGCCACTGCGGCCATGGGTGTGATGAAGCCATCAGCGCTGGCCCACGCCAGTTCTGAAGCCGCCTGGTGCATGCGTCGCGCCACCACGCTTTCAAAGCGGTGGTCATGCAATTCATCGACAGGGCGACGCAGTGCTGGCAATTCACGCACCAACTCGGGCAAGATGGTTTCAAAACGCTGCCAAGCCGTTTGCAAGGCGTGTTCACAAGCGGTTGAATCGCCGTCGAGTTGCAAAACGATGTCGATGGGGCCGTGCTGAAAATGCCAACGTCCGTTCGATAAGGCTTGACGGCGGGCTTGCATGACTCAGCCCAGCATGGGTGCTTGGGTCAGCGGCCAAGGGTTGGCGCCAACGGGCGGTGTTTCCCAGCGCAGTTGCGTGGGGGCGCCGTCGTTGTGCCATGCGCCTTTGCGCAAACTGTCGTCCAGGCTGCGCACAAAGCCCATGTGGCCGCCCAAGGATTCATAGTCTGAGAGCTTCATGCTGAATTCGATGGGGGCAACGATGGCCGGCGTGGGCACGGTGCCAAAACTGTTGGCAGGCATGCGCAGCACGTCCACCATCAAGGTGATGCCACCGCCCGGCCACACATAAGCCGGTGCGCCGCCACACGTGACATTGACCAAGGCTTGTTTAACTGCGCGGGTGAGTTGGATCGGGTTGTCGGTGACGCCGGATCGCAGACTGCCACCCGCACCGCCCAAGAACAAGACCGACACCAACGAGGGTTCGCAGTTGTCACCAATGCGGTCGACCACCTGTTGCACCGCGTCCGGCATGGGCGCGGGTTGGGGCGTTAAATCTTCATCCAGCACAAACCATTCGGCGTGTTCACCGGTGGTGGAGGTCATCAAGAAACGCAAGCCTGGCCAGGCCTCTTCGGGGTTCCACGCTTCCAAGATGGACAACGGGTTTTGGATGTTAGTGCCGCCCCAGCCGGTGCCGGGTTCGGCCACTTGGAAGTAACGCCCAGGTGTGGACTTGCGGCCTTTGATGCGGATGCCGCTGGGCTTCATGTGCAAACAGCGCCCGGCTTGGTGCTCGGTCAGCACGCCGGTGATGTGGTCGTCCACCACCACCACTTCGTCGCACAAGCCCAGCCATTGGCGGGCAAACATGCCGATGGCGGCCGAACCGCAACCCACGCGCATGCGCTGCTCGGTGACGCCATCGACGATGGGCGCTTGGCCTGCTTGCAGCACCACTTTGGCTCCGTTTTCAATCTGCACCTCGGCGGCTTGGTGGTTGCCCAAAGTGTGCATGAGCGCCAGGGCGCTGCGGCCTTGTTTTTTGCTGCCGCCTGTGAGGTGATGCACGCCGCCCAAACTCAGCATTTGCGAGCCATATTCAGCCGTGGTGACATGGCCCACCACTTCGCCATCGAACAAAACAGCGGCGCGTTCTTCGCCCAAATGGCGGTCGGTGTCGATCTTCACCTTCAGGCTGCAATAGCTGAAGATGCCTTCGGTGACCACGGTCACCATGTCCACACCTCGCGCCTTGGAAGCCACGATGAAGGGGGCGGGTTTGTAATCGGGGTAGGTGGTGGACGAGCCAATGCCGGTGACGAAGACGCCGCGCTCTTGGCTGTCGAGGGCTTGCAAGGTTTGCGGCAAGGTCTCGCCATCCAGACGTGCGGTCAAGGTTTGCACTTGGCTGCTGTGTGTTTGTTGGCTGAGGAACACCACCGGGTCTAAGCGCACCAACAAACCAGCGTGGTTGGCATAGCGGTCACAGGCCCCCACCCGGCCTTCTGAAATATGGCACAGCACGGGGCAGGCATTGCATTCCACCTTGCCTTCACGCACCGGGCCAGTGCGCGGGTCTACCCTTTGCAGTCCCAGAGGCAAAGCGGAATCTGTGGCGGGCAATCCGTCGGTGTGGGTGTTGCGGGGTGTGGTCATGCGTGTGCGGTGCGGAGAATCAATTCGGCCCTCAGTCGTTGACGCATTATGCTGTCGGCCAGCGCGGTTCAGAATTTCAAAAGAAAGCATTCAGGAGAAACCCCATGGCCACCACCACCCTTGAAGAAGCCTCAGGCAAGGTTGTTCTCAAAAACATCGGTCTGCTGCTCTCGGGCGACATTGATCAACCGATCTTGGACGCCGACACCATCGTGGTCATGGACGGGATCATCACCGCCGTTGGACGCGAGAAAGACTGCGACATCTCCCAAGCCAAAACCACCATCGACGTGCGGCAAACCTGTGTGGCGCCGGGCTTGATTGACAGCCATGTGCACCCGGTGTTTGGCGACTGGACGCCACGGCAAAACCAAATCGGTTGGATCGACTCGACCATGAACGGCGGTGTCACCACCATGATCTCGGCAGGTGAAGTGCACCTGCCCGGACGCCCCAAGGACATCGTCGGTTTGAAGGCCTTGGCCATCACCGCACAACGCGCTTTCAGCAACTTCCGCCCCGGGGGTGTCAAGGTGATTGCGGGTGCGCCCATCATCGAAAAAGGCATGACCGAACACGACTTTGCCGAGCTGGCCGCCGCTGGTGTGACGCTGCTGGGCGAGGTGGGCTTGGGTTCGGTGAAAGCGGGTTACGAGGCCAAAGAAATGGTGGCTTGGGCACGCAAGCACGGCATCCAAAGCACCATCCACACGGGTGGCCCGTCCATCCCGGGCTCAGGCTTGATTGACAAAGACGTGGTGCTCGAGGCCGATGCCGATGTCATTGGCCACATCAACGGCGGTCACACCTCTTTGCCCGAGGCGCATGTCTGCGAGTTGTGCGAAAAATCCAGCCGCGCGATTGAAATCGTGCACAACGGCAACGAGCGCGTGGCTATTGCGGCGGCCAAAGCCGCGCTGGAACTCAAATGCCCGCACCGCGTGATTTTGGGCACCGATGGCCCGGCAGGCTCGGGTGTGCAACCGCTGGGCATGTTGCGCATGATCGCCCTGCTCTCCAGCCTGGGCAACATCCCCGCCGAGCTGGTGTTTTGCTTTGCCACCGGCAATACCGCCCGCATTCGCAAGCTGAACTGCGGCCTCATCGAGGTGGGCCGCGCCGCCGACTTTGTCTTCATGGACCGCGCCCAAGAAACCGCGGGCCGCACCCTTTTAGAGAGCGTGGAATTGGGCGACATCCCCGGCATTGGCATGGTGATGATTGATGGCTTGGTGCGCTGCACCCGCAGTCGCAACACGCCACCGGCCACGCAAATGCCGGTGGTGGTTTGAACATGGACAGCAGCCCGCCTTTGTTGCATTGCCACGAGGGCGTGGCCACCATCACCCTGAACCGCCCGGCGCAACGCAACCGTTTGGAAAATGGCGATTTGCAAACCTTGTTGCAGCATGTGGCGCAGATCAACGAGGACTTGCACATTCGTGCCGTGGTGCTGACCGCCAACACCCAGGGCCAACCCAAACCGGTGTTTTGCGCAGGCTATGACATCGGTGGATTTGCCGAACCAGGCCAGGGCTCCACCGCGTTTGAAAGAGTGCCCGAAGCTTTGGCCCAACTGCGCCCGATCAGCATTTGCGCCTTGAACGGCAGCGTGTATGGCGGCGCCACCGACATGGTGTTGGCCTGCGACTTGCGGCTGGGTTTGAAAGACTTGGAATGGCGCATGCCCGCTGCGGCGCTGGGCTTGCACTATTACCCCAGTGGCTTGTTGCGCTATGTGAACCAGTTTGGCGTGGCAGCGGCCAAGCGAGCTTTTCTGACTGCGAAAGTGTTCAACACCACAGAATTGCATGCGCTGGGCGTGTTGGAAATGGTCGAGGGTGTAGAAGGCTTGAACGACGGTTTGCGCGATTTGCT
Organism: uncultured Burkholderiales bacterium; assembly: GCA_937891045.1. The sequence continues at coordinate 23,846 of CALBEV010000011.1, forward strand.
GCGCGATGTTTTGAACATGGCCCCACTGGCTGCGCAAGCCACCAAACGTTCCATCAATGACATTGCTGCAGGTCTTTACAACGAAGCCGTGCTCCGGGAACGCGAGTTGGACAGCGCCCGCAGCGAGGACTTTGCAGAAGGTTTGAAGGCTTTTGCTGAAAAAAGAAAGCCGATGTTCAAGGGCCAGTGACACCCATACCGATCGGGCTGACACCAAACAACCAAGCATGGCCGCCCAACAAGAAAACGGCCCACACCAGAGCACCGATGGCCATCACTTTCATGGTGGTGGACGATGCCACTTCGGACACTTCAGTCGCCTCAGGCTCCATGCTTTCCAAGAGGCGGTCTCGTTGACGCGCAGCGCGGAAGGACAGCACCGCCCAAACCAAAAAAGTGCCGAACAAAACGACATCAACCAAACGGCCGTTGGATATCAAATGCGCCAAGGCCCAGACTTTGACAGACAACACCATGGGATGGCGCAAGCGCTTCTGAATGGCGTTGCGGGGCACATAAGTGGCCACCAACAAAATCATGGCCACCAACATCAGCAAAGAGGCTGCATGGCGCGTGGCCAAAGGGGGCAACCAAAGGATGCTGCTGTCTACCCGGGCCAAACTGTAGCCATAAACCAGCAATACAAAACCAAGCAAGGAGACCAGACTGTAGAGTCCCTTGTACATTTTGTCGCCCAAGCGCAGCATCGTGGCGGTGCGCCAGTCCTCGGCAAATACACGCACCGAATGACAAGCTAAAAACAAAATCAATCCCAGCAGCAACAAGCCCATGACATGTTCTCCAATCGTTATCAATGTTGACGTTGCAACACCCAATCAGCGACAGCTTGAAGCGCAGGCGCTGGGGACAATCCACTCTCTCGCAATGCATTTTGCGCTTCTTGCGCCAAACGGCTGGCCTCTGCACGGGCACCTTCTAACCCCATCAAAGAGACATAGGTGGGCTTGTCATTGGCCGCGTCTTTGCCCACCGTTTTGCCCAAAGCAGCCACATCAGCGGTCACATCCAAAATATCGTCCACCACTTGAAACGCCACGCCAAGTGCTTGGCCGTAGCGCAACAAATGTTGCACGGTGGCCTGCGTCGCCTGCGCGGCGACTGCGCCCATGACGACGCTGGCTTCCAGCAAGGCGCCGGTTTTACGTCGGTGCATTTGGCGCAATTCGTCTGCACTCAAGCGCTGACCGACACTGGCCAAATCGATGGCCTGACCACCCGCCATGCCCGCATGACCGGCAGCCCGAGACAACAAACCGCACAAGCGGGCTTGCACGCTGGCAGGAATGTCGCTGTCCTCAGGGGTCAACAACTCAAAGGCCAACGTTTGCAAGGCGTCACCCGCCAACAAAGCTTGAGCTTGGCCAAACTGCACATGCACCGTGGGTTTGCCTCGTCGCAACACATCGTTGTCCATGCAAGGCATGTCGTCATGCACCAAGGAATAGGCGTGGATCAATTCCATGGCACAAGCAGCACGCAGTGCGGCATCCAAAGTCCAAGCAGCGGGCTGGGCTGTGCAAGCCTCCATGCTGGCCATGACCAACAAGGGGCGCAAACGTTTGCCGCCATCAAGCACGGCATAACGCATGGCGTCACCCAGACCGGCAGGAGCATGCGGCGTCACCCACTGTTGCAAGGCCTGCTCAATGGTGAGCAGATGCGCTTGGCTCCAAGCCTGCATGTTGAAGGGGGTCATGCCTCGTCGTTCCAGCTTTTCAGGCTGCCCGCTTCAAGCACCTGTATTTGCGCCTCGACGGCTTTGAGTTGACCGCGGCAATGGCTGAGCAAAAAAGACCCGCGTTGGTAGGCCTGCAGCAAGTCGGCCAAGGGCATTTGCCCCGATTCCAAGGTGGCCACCAGCTGCTCCAGTTCTTGCAAACCAGCCTCGTAGCTGTCGGGCAGGGCTTGCGCTTTGGCGGAAGCAGATGAGGGGGCGGCGGCCTTGGTCATGGGGGTCTGGGCAGTGGTTTGGCGCGATTGTAGGGGGGCTCTGGGGGACGGCTACAATCCCCTTCCCTCTGGCGACCTGCCAGTTTTTTAATCACCTCCCTGTGGGGAGTCTTTAGGTCAGGACGGTCCATGTCTGATTTAAGTCTTCAACTGCAGCAGGCCTCTGGCCAACTCCCAGTTACAAGCTATTTTGACGAGGCGCTTTATCAGCGCGAAATGGCTTTGCTGTTTCAGCAAGGTCCTCGTTACGTCGGTCATGCCTTGGCCGTGCCCGAGGTGGGTGATTACATGGCCTTGCCCCAAGAACACGAAGGCCGCGCGTTGGTGCGCAACGCACAGGGCATCGAACTGATCTCCAATATTTGCCGCCACCGACAAGCGGTGATGCTCAAAGGTCGTGGCAATTTGCAGTCTCCTGCTGCCAACATGGGCGGCAACATTGTCTGCCCCTTGCACCGCTGGACTTATGCCACCAATGGTCAACTGCTGGGAGCCCCACACTTCCAACAAGACCCGTGTCTGAACCTGAACAACTACAAGTTGCGTGAATGGAATGGCTTGCTGTTCGAGGACAACGGCCGCGACATCGAGGCCGATTTGGCCCACATGGGCCCACGCAGCCAACTCGACTTCACTGGCTACGCCCTGGACCACGTCGAGTTGCACGAGTGCAACTACAACTGGAAAACCTTCATCGAGGTGTACCTCGAGGATTACCACGTTGGTCCGTTCCACCCCGGCTTGGGCAACTTTGTCACCTGCGACGATTTGCAATGGGAGTTCAAAAAAGAATACTCGGTGCAAACTGTTGGCGTGGCCAACCGTCTGGGCAAAGCGGGCAGTCCCACCTATGAACGCTGGCACGATGCCTTGCTGAAGTACAACCAAGGTGCAGTCCCGCCCCACGGCGCGATTTGGCTCACCTACTACCCGCACATCATGGTCGAGTGGTACCCGCATGTGCTCACCGTGTCCAGCTTGCATCCCATGGGCCCGCGCAAAACCATGAACATGGTGCAGTTCTTCTATCCGGAAGAAATCGTCGCTTTCGAGCGTGAGTTTGTCGAGGCGCAACGCGCTGCCTACATGGAAACTTGCGTCGAAGACGATGAAATTGCCGAACGCATGGACCAAGGCCGCTGGGCTTTGATGCAACGCGGTGACAACGAATTCGGCCCCTACCAAAGCCCGATGGAAGACGGCATGCAACAGTTTCATGAGTGGTATCACCAGCACATGAACGTTCAGCCTTAATGCAAGCCCTGTGGATGCTGCTGGCCGCAGCCTTGTTGGCCAGCATGAGTGTGTGCGTGAAATTTGCCTCCGTTTATTTTCACGCCAGTGAATTGGTGTTCTTTCGTGGCCTGATCAGCTTGGCCTTCGTGGCGGCTTTTGCCCACTATCGCGGCACACCCCTCAAAACGCCTATCCCGGCCATGCACTTTTGGCGCAGCATTGTCGGTGTCACAACCTTGGGCGCTTGGTTTTATGCGATTGGCAAACTGCCCTTGGCCACCGCCATGACCTTGAACTACATGAGCAGTGTGTGGATTGCCGCGTTTTTGGTGGGCGGCAGTTTGATGGGCACACTCACTGGCAACGGCCACGACATGCGTCGTCAAGGGCCCTTGGTGTTGGCCGTTCTGATGGGCTTTGTGGGTGTGGTCATGATGCTGCGCCCGACCATCGAACAAAACCAATTGTTCGCTGGCTTGGTCGGTCTCATCTCTGGGTTTTTTGCCGCCTTCGCCTACATGCATGTGATGGCCTTGGGCCGCACCGGCGAGCCCATCACGCGGATTGTTTTTTACTTTGCCTTGGGCACCACCGTGGCAGGTTTGTTGGGCATGACCGTCACCGGCTTGTCAACATGGGACTGGATCCACGCGGCTTGGTTGCTGCCGATTGGCCTCTTGGCCTCCTTGGGTCAGGTTTGTCTCACCCTGGCGTTTTCACGCGGCTCCACCTTGGTGGTGGCCAATTTGCAATACGCGGGTATTGTGTTTGCCGCCCTGTATGGCATGGTGTTGTTTGATGAACAATTGCCCACCATGGGCTGGCTGGGCATGGGCTTGATCATCGCAAGTGGCGTGGCCTCTACCGTGTTGCGCACCCGCGCGGTCCCCGATTCCCCTGCAGAGGAGCATTGAACATGTACACCACTTTGATTTCTGTGAGCGAACTGCAAGCTTTGAATGGCCCGGTGGTGGTCGTCGATTGCAGCGCCGACTTGAACAATCCGGCTGCTGGCCGCCAGCAATTTGAAACGCAGCACATCGCTGGAGCGCTGTTCGCCGACATCAACACCGACTTGGCGACGCACGACAAAGCGTTGTCGGTGAATGGCGGTCGACATCCACTGCCTACCCGCGAACACTTTGCCAAGTGGCTCGGCACCTGCGGCATTGACGCGCCAACACAAGTGGTGGTGTATGACCGCCAAGCCATGAACTACTGTGGCCGTTTGTGGTGGATGCTCAAGTGGTGCGGCCACGAAGCTGTGGCGGTGCTGGATGGTGGTTTGCAAGCTTGGGTGGCGGATGGCGGCGCCCTGGCCAGTGGTCCTGAAGCACCCGTGCAAGCCACATCCTTCCCATTGCGAGACAGCTTGGTCGCGCTCAAATTCACAGCTGAGGTGTCCGCAGCTTTGGGCCAGCCCACACAAACCATTGTGGATGCGCGAGCCCCTGCTCGATTCAAAGGGGAGACCGAACCTTTCGATCCGGTGGCGGGTCACATTCCGGGGGCCTTGAACCGACCTTTCACCAGCAACTTCACGCCAGAGGGCTTCATGAAAAGCCCGGCGGTTTTGAAAGCCGAATTTGAAGCCTTGTTGAATGGCAGGGACGCCCACAGTGTGGTGCACCACTGCGGCAGTGGCATCAGTGCTGTCCCGAATGTGTTGGCGATGGAAGTGGCTGGCTTGGGCCGTCCTGCTTTGTATGCAGGCAGTTGGAGCGATTGGTGCAACAGGCCGGGCTTGCCGTGCGCCACGCTCTAAGCAAGGGCAAACCCTGATCTTCATGCCTTTTGCTGGCGCAATAAGTGAACTATTGGCTTCAAGTAAAAGCAGTTTCAGAAATACCCTTTTACTCAAAATAGTTTTTAACTTATAACTATCGAGCATCGCGCTTTATGAAAGAAGATCGATCGATTAGTTGTTGCCATTTATCACGCCAATTCACAAAGGATCCAACATGTTTCATCAAAAAGTAGCCATGCTCTGGCTGGTATTTGCAGCCATTGCCAGCCCTGCATTCGCCGACACCACCAACGTCAAGACGCAAACCATCGTCGAAGTGAAGAAAAAGGGCGAGCATTGCGAAAATGACCCCAACTGTTTCAACCGTTACCATCCCGCCATCAAGCCGATTGCACGCGCGAAACCTGGTGATTTGATAGTGGTTCACACACGTGACGCCTTGGACGCCAAACTCAATATCAACTCCGTTGCCAAAGACGTCACGGCGATTGATACCAACCTGATTCACCCGATGACCGGCCCCATCTACATCGAAGGTGCGAAGCGCGGCGATGTATTGGCCATCAAGTTGATTGACATCAACCCCAATGAATACGGCTACACCACCTTGATTCCTGGTTTTGGCTTCTTGCCAGACATGTTTCCAGATCCTTATGTGGCCAACTGGAAGCTGAACCGCTATGAGGCCGTCTCAGCCCAACTGCCTGGCGTTCGCATTCCCATGAATGGCTTCATGGGTTCGGTGGGTGTCATGCCTGGCGAAGAAGAAGTTGAAAAATGGTTGGCCCGCGAAAGCCAATTGGGTGCTGCTGGAGGTGTGGCATTGCCCCCTCAACCCATCAGTGCTCGTCCTGCTGAGATTTGCGGCCCCAAGGGCAGCCACAAAGACAAGTGCTTGCGCACCGTGCCGCCCCGTGAAAACGGCGGCAACATGGACGTCAAACAAATGGTTGAAGGCACCACCCTGTTGTTGCCCTGCTTCATCGATGGCTGCGGCTTCTTCATTGGTGACGTGCACTATGCACAAGGCGATGGCGAAGTGGCAGGTACCGCCATTGAAATGGGTGCAGTTGTGACTGTTTCCACCGAAATCCGCAAGGGCATGGCCTCTTTGGTCAAACAACCCATGTTTGAAGGCGGCTCACAAATCAAAAAATTGGAGCCTGACAGCTTCCACGCTGTGGTCGGTTATCCCTTGAAAAAAGCGGGCGAAGTACCACCCCAGTGGGCTTACCTTGACAGCGAAAAAATCAAACCGCTGACCAACCTGTCCAACGATTTGACCTTGGCTGCACGCAACTCCATGATCGCCATGATCGACTGGCTGATGGCCACCAAAGGCTTGAGCAAAGAGCAAGCCCTGGTTGTTGCCAGCGTCGCCTGCGACTTGCGCATCAGCAACGTGGTGGATGTGCCCAACTATGCCGTGACCACCATCTGCCCGATGGAAATCTTCGGTAAGAAATAATCCCTCTACGCTGTATAAAAAGAGCGAGTCACTCTCGCTCTTTTTTTTGGATCTTCTGATATGCAAAGACGCTCTTTCCTTTCTCGCTTGAGTCTGGCTGCCGCCATGAGCGGGCTGACTGCCATGGCCTTGGCCCACACGCCCTACCGTTTTTGGGATGTGTTTCGAAAGCGAAACATGGTGATCCTGACATCGCATCAAGACTACACCGGAGATGACATTGGCGATCTTTGGGTGGCCACGCTGCGGCAAAACCTCCCGCTGAGTCGCGCACTGGTCAGTCGCACCCAAGATTTGGGTCGCATGGCCAGTCTGCTCAAAACAGACCAAGTCAAACTGGCGGTGTTGTCTCATGAGCACGCGCGGCAAATGTTTGCAGGCGATGCGCCCTTCGAGAGTTTCAAGCCACTTGAATTACAGATCTTGGTGGACAACGGCAAGTACCTCTTGGTGACCCGACCGGATGTGCCTCTGTACCATGGTTATTTGGTGACACGCGGCTTGATGGACTCGGCGGCATCACTGCAGCTGACAGATCCCGGCACCGGCCGACATGGCATGGTGATTCACCCTGGTGCCTTGGCTTTTTACAAAGGCGAAAAAATCGATCCCCCGCCCCCACCCCCAGACAAATGAAAAAGCCTGGTTTTCACCTTCGTTGGAGCCTGTTGTGGGCTCTTCATTGGCTGTTGTGCGCAACCAGTTGGTCACATGATTCCATCACCACTGAAGTGCGACAAAACTACCTGGCCAAGCTGTCTGAAACCCAGCAAATACTGGTGACAAGCTCTTCTCCTGCTGGCAAAGCCAAAGCGCATTTTTTGCTGGGCACCACGTTGGATGAAATTCGCGACTTGTTCAACCAAGACATCATCAGCCATGGTGCGGTCAAGGGACTGGAATCGACATTGCTGCTGAGCGAGTTGGCCCGTGCGGGTTTCAAGTTAGAGAAATCTCCGCAAATCGGTCTTTACCTGTCCGCCCTGAATCACTACCGAACAGCGCTCAAGTTGGATAGCAAAGCCCCGTTCAATGAACAGGCCAAATACCTGCTTTTTAAAAACCAGTTTTACGACAGCTTCAGCGACAACCCGCTGGCCCCTTTTTCTCAAACTCGCGAAGAATTGACTGAAATGCTGACCATCGGCAACAGCTTGCTCAAGGCCAGAGACAGCACAGTCAATGCCGAAGAGGTTAAGTTCATTCTGGCCATCCATGTTTTGCAGGCTGTTCAACAAGGCATGGTGCCTAAAGAAGAGGGCTTGCGTCAGTTTAAAAAACTACACGCTGAACTTCGCAAAGAATACCCGCAAAGTCTCAAACCATTGACCTTGGAGGCGCTCGCGCCTGCCTCTTGACCATGCTGGCTTTACCCCCTCGTTTGCACCGTTTTCTTCTTTGGGTCTCGCTGGCAGTCGGCCTGTTGGCCTCCCATGGGTTGACATTGGCCCATCAAATAGGCAATAGCTATGTGACGATCCGTGAAGCAGAGGGTCGACTGCAACTGGAACTCGACTTCATCGTTCGCGACCTGGGCAACTTGCTGCAACAAGCTGCGCAAACGGATGCCGCGGCACCATCCCCTGATCAATTGGCGGCGATGCAGCCCGCCATCACAAAAGTGATTCAGGATTCACTGGACATAGAGATAGATGGCGCGTCCGTTGCATTGGTGTTCGATGCGCAATCGGTGGTATTGCATAACGACGGGCTGTATGTTCGACAACGCTTCAACGCTCCGCTTGAAGCCCAACCCCCCAAATTTGTCGTTGTTCGTTACCAATTCTTCACACAAAACGACAAGTTGGGGCGTGCCTTTTTCAAATTGCGCCTGTCTAACGATGAAATATCCTCGGTCTTTGACCATGACCATGCGGTTCAACGCTTTGTGTTGGGAGAGGCCAAAGGTTGGTCCACCTTCTGGCTCTTCATTCAAGAAGGGGCAAGGCATGTCCTGGAAGGCCCGGATCACCTGCTGTTTTTGTTGACCCTGCTTTTGCCAGGCCTGTTGTTACTTCAGCCTGCAGCCACCCCTACGGCCGCACGACATCCCGAAACAGCCGCAAAATTTGCCCTGAAGGTGATTACCGCATTCACCTTGGCGCATTCAATCACCTTGATTTGCTCGGTCTTGGGTTGGGTGAGCCTGCCCGATCGGTTCATTGAATCTGTGATTGCCCTGTCCATCATGGTGTCGGCGGCCATGAATTTACAAACGCGTTTTCAGTTCAGCCATTGGAAGATGGCATTTGTCTTTGGATTGATCCATGGCATGGGCTTTGCCAATGGCCTGAGAGAACTGGGTTTGTCGAGTATGTATTTTCTCGAAACCATGCTGGCTTTCAATCTGGGGGTTGAATTGGGCCAACTGTTTGCCGTGCTGCTGGTTGGCTTGCCAGTTGTCGTGTTGTTCAGAAGTCAAGTTGCCAAAAAAAACCTGATGCGCTGGGGATCCGTGTCTGTTTTCTTGGTCGCATTCTGGTGGTTTGTGCAACGCTTGATTGGTTGAAGCGCCATCGTTTGTGGGGTCTTCAAAATCCCACGTAACGGACAAATTTTTCGTTGTCTTCTCGCACTGACTTCACATGGTTGGCCACGAAATCTTCATCCGGATAGCCCATGGCAATGCAGATCATGATGTTTTGATCATCTGGAATTCCGGCATGCTCGCGCACCACCTTGGACTGCATGATGCCTTGGCCGTTGATGACACAGCCCAAACCACGCTCCCAAGCTGCCAGCACAATGGCATGCGACAAGGCACCTAAATCAAATTGACTGATGGCTGCCGGTTCGAGGTATTTGTCATAGGTCAAAACCAACGAGACCGGCGCATCGAATTGGCGAAAACCGCGCATCACCCAATCGGTGCGACGTGCTTTATCGTCACGCACAATACCCATGGCCTCGAACAACTGAATGGCAATGTCCACCTGGCGTCTGCGGTGAATGCCCTCGTACTCTTCTTTCATGGGAAAGTCGCGTTTCGGTGGTACGCCATTCATCATGTTGTCTGAGTTCCCTTGGCGGATGCGATCCAAAGGTTCGCCCGTCACCACATGCACATACCAAGGCTGGGTGTTCATGCTGGAGGGCGACCATTTCGCCACTTCAATGATGTCTTCGATCACTTCGCGGGGCACTGGTTTTTGCAAATAACCGCGTACGCTTTTGCGGGCTTTGATGAGTTCTGAAAATTCCATGTCGCCACTCCAAATCATGCTTGAACGCCAGGCCGCAAGATGGCCCCAGCCGAGAAAATTGAGAGCCTGTTCAATGCACGTGCATGAACTCGGTGGCCGCCGTCACCAAGGCAATCCCCGCAAACAACCACAGCACTTGCATCGCTGTCGCTGGGGCAGTCAATCGTTTTTGCAGTTGAGGTATCAAGTCAGCCAAAGCCACATACACATAACTGCTGCTGGCGACCACCAGCATGAAGGGCAGCCAAGACTCGTGACCTTCGATCAAGAAATGTCCCAGCAGTCCGCCCAACACGGTCACGCCACCGGCCATGCAGAGTTTGAGCAAGGCACCCCGGCCTTGACCAAAGCCACGTTGCAACACCGCCAGATCACCCATGTGGTGTGGAATCTCGTGCGCCAGCACCGCCAGCGATGCCGCCACCCCCAATCGGATGTCGGTCATGAACGCAGCAGCCACCAAGATGCCATCGCCAAAAGCGTGCACGCTGTCACCGGCCAAGACCGCCCAACTGCCTGCAAAACCTTGCTCAGAGGACGGCGCATCTGCCCCTTGATCATGATGGGCATGTTCGTGGCCCATCGAATGACTGCTGTGATCATGGTCATGACTGTGCTCATGACCGTGGTGCCACAACTCCGCCTTGTCCAACAGAAAGAAAAAAACCAAGCCTAACAACAAGGTCGTGAACAAGACATGCGGGGTGATATCAGATTCAAAAGCCTCCGGCAGCAAATGCATGAAGGCTGTGGCCAACAATGCGCCAGCTGCCAGGCTCAACAAATGTTGGGTGAAGCGTCCCAAGAGGGCACGCGACAGCAAGGCCGCCAGCAACACACTGCCCACGCCTGCACCTAGCGTACCCAGCACAGTGGCCCACAAGGTCAGATTCATCGTTGTACGTTTTCTTGGCTCAGCAGCAAGCTCATGCCACGCCCTGTTGTTGAAACCAGGCCAACATGCGCGACCAACCGTCTTTGGCTGCCGCTTCACGGTAGCTGGTTCTGTAATCTGCATGAAATGCATGGGGCGTGTCAGGGTAGATTTGAAACACGCTGGCTTTGGCGCTGTTGTTGCCGCCAGCCAAAGCAGCTTTCATGGTGTCGACGTTGTCTAGAGGAATGCCACTGTCTGCACCGCCGTACAGGCCCAAGACGGGGGCTTTCAATTGCGCCACCAGTTCAACCGGTTGTTTGGGGGTCAGGGCTGAGCTGGGCCCAACCAAGCGGCCATACCAGGCCACACCGGCTTTGACAGCGGATTGATGCGCGGCATACAACCAGGTGATGCGACCGCCCCAACAAAAGCCTGTGATGGCCAGTTTGGCTGTGTTGCCGCCATGGGCTGAGGCCCAAGTCACACAAGCATCCAAGTCATTCATCACTTGGGCGTCCGGCACTTTGGACACCACTTCTGCAATCAACTTGCTGATTTCGCCGTAGCTGCTGGCGTCACCTTGACGAACCATCAATTCAGGGGCGATCGCCAAGTAGCCTTGGTGCGCCAAGCGGCGTGTGACGTCTGCAATGTATTCGTGCACACCAAAGATTTCAGACACCACCAACACGACCGGCAGATTGGATTGACCAGCGGGTGCGCTGCGGTATGCCGGCATTTGAAATCCCGCCACATCAATCATCACCTCGCCGTGAACCAGTCCCTCGCCGGTCGTTTTCACGGCGTTTTGGGCAACCACCGGCAAAGCCGCTGCGGCATAGCCAACCCCCAAAGCGGTTTGCATCCAGGTACGGCGGTTTGGCTTGACCCATGGTTGGGCAGGGGTCAACAGGGCTTGGCCATCGGTCAGTAAGGCGGGGTTCATAGGGCGGGTTTAGGCATGCGAAGGGTGGTGATTATGCGCCCCAGCAAACAGGGCTTGGCAGATGTGTGCGCCAAGCCAGGTCCGCTTGAATGTCTGAATTTTGTCAAAAAACCACAGAATTGAATACCAAATATGCAAATTTATTTTAAAAATACCAATTATTTACTTTATTTGCGATTTAATTTGTCTTTAACGACACCAAAGAATTCATTTCACATGATTTACTTTTTACAAACAAAGCCCAAGCAACTGTCAAGTTTGATGGTTTGTTGGCTCGCGACCTTGTGTTGGGGCCTGACCGATGTGCAAGCAAAAGCCAAGCCGCCCATCCAACATTTGGCCATTGAACGGTGCATTGCAGACGCCGCGCAATTTCACCGGGTTGACCCGCAACTCCTGAAAGCCATTTTGATGGTCGAAAGCCGCCTCAACCCCAAAGCCATTAACCACAACACCAACGGCACGAAAGACATCGGCGTGGCACAGGTGAACACGGTTCACCTGCCCACGCTGGAGAAGCATGGGATTGGAGAAAAGGAATTGAAGGATGCCTGTGTCAACACCTATGTCGGTGCTTGGTTGCTGAGCAAGCAAATTGCACGGCATGGCCTGACTTGGTTTGGCATCGCAGCCTACCACTCCACCACACCCGCAAAAAATGCGCGTTACCAAGCGTTGATTTACCGAGAGTTGATGCGACATCGTTCGCCAGACAACTTCAGCATCACAGTGCCTACTGCGCTGCGCTAGGGCCATCTGGGCGATGCCTGGATTGACAAATCAAGCCGCCGCAGGCTTTGGATGTTTCAGTGGGCTTGGTCCCAGTTGGCCCCCACGCCAACCTCGGCCAGCAAAGGCACTTTCAAATCAGCCACCCCGGCCATCAAGTTTGGAATGTCGGTCTTCATCCATTCCACCTCGGCCTCTGGAACCTCAAACACCAACTCGTCATGCACTTGCATGATCATGCGGGTTCCCTTGTGCTGTGCATCCAGCACTTGTTGCACCTTGACCATGCTGAGTTTGATCAGGTCGGCGGCGGTGCCTTGCATCGGCGCATTGATGGCCGCGCGTTCTGCACCACCCCTGCGCGGCCCGTTGGGTGAATTGATTTCGGGCAGGTACAAACGCCGCCCGAACACCGTTTCCACATAGCCCTGCGCCTTGGCTTGGGCGCGGGTCTCGTCCATGTAGCGCTTCACACCCGCAAAGCGTTGGAAATAACGTTCGATGTAGTTTTTGGCTGCCGTGTTGTCGATGCCCAGCGCCTTGGCCAAACCAAATGCACTCATGCCATAGATGAGCCCGAAGTTGATCACCTTGGCATAGCGGCGCTGCTCGCTGCTGACCGTGTCCGGTGTCAGGCCAAACACCTCGGCCGCCGTGGCTTTGTGCACATCCAAGCATTCGTGAAACGCTTTCAACAGCGCCGGGTCTTCGCTGATGTGGGCCATGATGCGCAGTTCAATTTGGCTGTAATCGGCGCTGGCAATCACATGGCCAGGTGAGGCCACGAAAGCTTCGCGCACTTTGCGGCCTTCCGGCGTTCGGATGGGGATGTTTTGCAGGTTCGGGTCGTTGCTGGACAAGCGTCCGGTGACGGCCACTGCTTGGGCGTAATGCGTGTGAACGCGGCCCGTGCGGGGGTTGGCGAGTTGCGCCAATTTGTCGGTGTAGGTGCCCTTGAGCTTGCTTAAAGATCTGTGCTCCAAAATCTTGGCGGGCAAAGGGTAGTCTTCAGCGAGCTTTTCCAACACTTCTTCATCGGTGCTGCGTGCGCCCGCGGCGGTTTTCTTGATGACGGGTAAGCCCAATTTGTCAAAGAAGATTTCACCCAACTGTTTGGGAGACGCCAGGTTGAACGGTTGACCCGCAATGACATAAGCGTCTTGCTCGAGTTGCATGATCCGATGCCCCAATGCATGGCTTTGCGCAGCCAAGGTGGGTGCGTCGATCAAGACCCCATTGCGCTCAATCCGATAAAGCGCTTCGCTGCTTTGAATCTCCAACTGGTAAACAAAATTCAGCTTGTCATCTGCCTGCAACAAGGGCCAAAGTTTGCTGTGCACAGCCAGCGTGTAGTCCGCGTCTTCACAAGCGTATTGGGCAGCGGTGGCCACGTCCACTTGGGCAAATGAAATTTGGTGCGCACCCTTGCCGCAGAGATCTTCATAAGACAAACCTTTGCGGCCCAAATGACGCAGTGCCAAGCTCTCTAAGCCATGCGGTTTGTGGACTTCCAGCACATAGCTTTGCAGCATGGTGTCATGCGAGAAGCCCTGTACTTCGATACCATGGTTGGCCAACACATGGCGGTCGTATTTCACGTGCTGACCCAACTTCAATTTTTGGGAGTCTTCCAGCCAAGGCTTCAAGCGCGCAAGGACTTCGTTCAAAGGCAATTGCGTGGGTGCATCGGCGGCGTTGTGGGCCAAAGGAATATAGGCGGCGTCGCCGGGTGCAATGCACAAGCTGATGCCCACCACCTGGGCTTGCATTTCCACCAGGGATGTGGTTTCAGTGTCAAGCGCCACCAACGCTGCTGCTTGGATTTTGGTCAGCCATTTTTCAAATGTCGCCCAGTCCAACACGGTGTCGTAATGCTGGGGATGAACCTCTTGCGACAAAGGGGTATCGGCCAACGGCCCCAAATCACTCAAACCACCGGTACTGTCGGGGACGCTGCTTTGGTCTTTGCTGGCCATCGAAGTCACCAAACCTTTGAAGCCATGGGCTTGGTAAAAATCAATCAAGCCTGTTTCATCAGGGGCTTGCATCAGCACGCCATCCAATGACGGCCAACCCGGCACATGGTCTTGCAAGTCGCAATCGGTTTTCATGGTGACGAGTTGACGGCCTGTGGGCAACCAGTCCACCGCTTGGCGCAGGTTCTCACCGGCCACGCCTTTGATATCGGAAGCTCGTAACAACAAAGCATCCAAAGAGCCATATTCCAGCAACCACTTGGCAGCGGTTTTGGGGCCGACCTTGGCAACGCCGGGCACGTTGTCCACGGTGTCACCCACCAAGGTTTGAAAATCAATCATCAATTTGGGCGGGACACCAAACTCTTCGGTGACACCTGCCACGTCTCGCTTCTTGCCGTTCATGGTGTCGATGATGGTGATGCGCTCGTTGACCAACTGACTCAGGTCTTTGTCGCCGCTGGAGACCACCACATTCATGCCGATGGCTGCGGCGCGATTCGCCAAGGTGGCAATCACGTCATCGGCCTCGACACCGGGCACGTCCAACAAGGGCCAACCCAACATGCGAACCATGCGGTGAATCGGTTCGATTTGACTGCGCAAGTCGTCCGGCATGGGTGAGCGCGTGGCTTTGTATGGGGGGTAAATATCGTCGCGAAAGGTCGGGCCCTTGGCATCAAACACGCACACAGCATGCTGCGTCGGGTAATCCCGGCGCAGACTTTGCAACATGTTGACCATGCCCCGAATGGCCCCAGTGGCTTGGCTGTTGGGATCGTTTCGGTCAGCGCGTAGATCGGGCATGGCATGAAACGCGCGGTATAAATAGCTGGAACCGTCTACCAGCAACAGGGTGGATGTGTCTTGCATGAGAAGGATTGTGCCTACAATCTCGGCTTCCATTGGCTCTAGCTGTTTCCACTTTTATTCATGGCCGTTTTCACCGAAGTTTCTGAACAGCAAGCCCGCGACTTGTTGACGCAACTCGCCATTGGCGACTTGGTATCCCTCCAAGGCATCAGCAGCGGTATTGAAAACACCAACTATTTTCTAACCACAGACCAAGGCGAGTTTGTACTGACTGTTTTTGAGCGATTGAATCACGACCAACTGCCGTTTTATTTGTACCTGATGAAGCACTTGGCCGAGCGCGGCATTGAAGTGCCTGATCCGCAGTCCAATCGACAAGGCGATATTTTGCTGACCTTGCTTGACAAACCTGCAGCCGTGGTGAATCGCTTGGCCGGTGTCTCGCAAATGCATCCAGGGGTTTCACACTGCGCCGCCATGGGTCAAACCTTGGCCAAGATGCATTTGGCTGCACATGACTTTGACAAGCAGCAACCCAATTTGCGAGGCCTGGCTTGGTGGAACGATACCGTGCCGCAAATCTTGCCCTTTCTGAGTGCCGATCAATCCCAATTGCTAAGCCACGAACTGGCTTTCCAAAACCATGTCAGTGGTTTGTCCGATTACACCGCCTTGCCGCGTGGTCCGGTGCATGCCGATGCGTTTCGCAACAATGTGATGTTTGTCAACGAAACCTTGAGCGGCGTATTTGATTTTTATTTTGCAGGCGTAGACAGTTGGTTGTTCGATCTGGGTGTGTGTATCAACGACTGGTGCATTGACGACACCACTGGCGTGATGAACACCCCCAATCTGCAGGCCATGTTGGCGGCCTACCAAACTGTGCGTCCCTTGAGCGCTGCTGAGCGTGCTTTGTTCAATCCCATGTTGCGGGCCGCCGCTCTGCGTTTTTGGATATCACGACTGTGGGACTTTCACTTGCCCCGTGAAGCCAGCATGTTGCAGGCTCACGATCCCACACATTTCGAGCGGGTGTTACAACAGCGCTTGATTCACCCTGTCCACCTCTGAAGCCATGAAACTCCAAGTTGTTCCAGCCCGCACGGGTACCGCCTGGGTCAGGCAAGGCATCAAAACATTCTGGCGCCAACCTTTGGCCCTGAGCGGCATGTTTTTCTTGTTCATGGGCTTGATATCGCTCACCTCCTACCTTTCTTATGTGGGCACGCTGCTCGGCTTGATGATGCTGCCCATCATCACCCTGGGCTTGATGGCAGGTGCGAGAGAAGCCGATTTAGGTCATTTTCCAATGCCGCGCATCATGTTCATCGGCTTTCTGCAAGGCGCATCGCAAAGCAAAAGCTTGCTTGGCATGGGCGCTATTTATGCATTGTTGTTTGGTGTGGTACTGATGCTGTCGAGCGTTTTTGACGGTGGCGATTTTGCACGCATGTATTTGCTGGGAGGCAGCTTGACCGAAGAGGCCTTGCTGAGTGAAAACTTTCAAACAGCAGCTGTTTTTTGCATGATCATGTATGTGCCTTTGTCAGCTCTTTTTTGGCATGCGCCTGCCTTGGTGCATTGGCACCGTCAGCCTTTGGTCAAAAGTATTTTCTTCAGCACCATGGCTTGCCTGGCCAACTGGCGTGCATTTGCGGTGTTTGGCCTCACCTGGTTGAGCATTTTCATCAGCACCAGTGTGATCTTGAGCTTGATCAGTCTGGTGATGGGAGACGGGCAGTTATCGATGATGTTGATGTTGCCAGCCATGATGCTTTTGGCCGCCATGTTTTTCGCCTCCAGCTACCACAGCTTTCGCGAGTGTTTTGTCAGCGAGCCGGTGCTGGCCTGAACTACACCTGCGTGAGTTTGGCCACCGACAAGGCCAACCATTTCACACCATGCCGATTGAACTTGACTTGGGCTCGCGCGTCTTCACCCCCGCCTTCCACCGACACCACCGTGCCTTCACCAAACTTGGTGTGAAACACCTGCAAGCCTGAACGCACCCAGGCATTCGGGCCGCTGGCTTGCGGTGCTGCGCGTTGCGGAACAGACGGTGGTGTGGACGTGAAAAAACCAGCACGGCTGCTGTCACTGTGCCCAAAACTACTGGGCCGAGCGCCCCACTGCGCTTGCGCGGGCAAGCCCATGGGCGGCGTCAGCCACTTCAGGGTGTGCTCGGGCATTTCATCAAAGAATCGGCTTTTGATGTTGTAGCGGGTCTGGCCATGCAACATGCGGGTCTGCGAATGGCTTAAGTACAAGCGTTTGCGAGCCCTTGTGATGGCCACATACATCAGCCGCCGCTCCTCTTCCAAGCCTTCAAAGTCACTCATGGCGTTTTCGTGCGGGAACAAACCTTCTTCCAAGCCGGTGATGAAAACGCAATCGAATTCCAAACCTTTGGCTGCATGCACTGTCATGAGTTGCACCGCATCTTGTCCGGCCTGCGCCTGGTTGTCCCCCGACTCCAAAGCCGCGTGCGTGAGAAAGGCCACCAGCGGCGACAAAGTTTCACCGGTTTCTGCGTCGGCTAGCAGGCCTTCCCCTTTGGCCGCTTGGGAGGCTGCAAAGTCGGCTTGGCTTTGCAGGGCTTCATCCACCGGCAAGGCCACAGCATCTTTGCCAAAGCCCTCTTGGGTGACAAAACTCTCTGCCGCGTTGATCAATTCTTGCAAGTTTTCAACGCGATCGGCACCTTCACGCTCGGCTTGGTAATGCTCAATCAGCTTGCTGTGGTCCAGCACCAGCTCGATGATTTGCCGCAAGGTTTGCCCTTGGGTTTGCTCGCGCAGCACATCCAACTTGGCCACAAAAGCAGACAGGTTCGCACCCGCTTTGCCGGGGATGGTGCTGACCGCGTCATGCAAAGCGCAGCCACTGGCGCGGGCAGCGTCTTGCAATTGTTCGATGCTGCGGGCACCAATGCCGCGCGGTGGGAAATTCACCACCCGCATGAAGCTGGTGTCGTCGCGCGGGTTTTCCAACAAACGCAAATAGGCCAGCGCGTGTTTGATTTCAGCGCGTTCAAAAAAGCGCAGGCCACCGTAGACACGGTAGGGCATGGCCGCATTGAACAAAGCAGTTTCAATCACCCGGCTTTGGGCATTGCTGCGGTAAAGCACCGCCACTTCGCTGCGGGTTGCGACGCCCTTGTGGCCATCGCCATCGCGGCCGTCGCGCAAGAGTTGTTTGATTTCTTCCACCATCCAAAGGGCTTCGGCCAAGTCACCGGTGGACTCCATCACACGCAGTGGCTCGCCTGCGCCTTGGGTGGTGTGCAGGTTTTTGCCCAAGCGGGTTTTGTTGTGCTTGATGAGTTCGTTGGCGGTGTCCAGAATGTGGCTGTGGCTGCGGTAGTTTTGCTCGAGCTTGATTTGGTGCTTCACCTCAAACTCACGCACAAAGTCGGCCATGTTGCCCACACGTGCACCGCGAAACGCATAAATGCTTTGGTCATCGTCACCCACTGCCAACACGGCGCTGCTGGGGCCACTGAGCAACTTGATCCAGGCGTATTGCAAGCGGTTGGTGTCTTGAAACTCGTCAATCAGGATGTGCATGAAGCGCTGTTGGTAGTGCTCGCGCAGCGGGTCGTTGTCGCGCAGCAGCTCATAGCTGCGCAGCATCAGTTCACCAAAGTCCACCACGCCTTCACGCTGGCACTGGTCTTCATAGAGTTGGTAAATCTCCACCTTTTGGCGGGTTTCAGGGTCGCGCACTTGCACGTCTTTGGGCCGTTGACCATCCTCTTTGCAACCCGCAATGAACCATTGCAATTGCTTGGGTGGAAAACGTTCGTCGTCGATATTGTGTTGCTTGGCCAGTCGCTTGATGGCCGAGAGTTGGTCTTGGGTGTCCAAAATTTGAAAAGCTTGCGGCAGGTTGGCCAGCTTCCAATGCGCCCGCAAAAAACGATTGCACAGCCCGTGAAACGTGCCAATCCACATGCCGCGCACATTCACGGGCAGCATGGCCCCCAAGCGGGTCAGCATCTCTTTGGCAGCCTTGTTGGTGAAGGTGACCGCCATCAAACCGCCCGGGCCCACCTGCCGGGTTTGCAGCAACCATGCAATCCGGGTGGTCAGCACCCGTGTTTTGCCCGAACCCGCGCCAGCCAAGATGAGCGCATGTTCGGGCGGCAAGGTGACTGCGGCGAGTTGCTCTTCGTTCAAACCCTGCAACAAGGGACTGTGCAGAGAAGGTGTGTCGGAGGCGTGGGCAGGGTGAGAAGAAAGCATGCGGCGATTGTAGGCAGGCCTGTTTTGATTCTGCGTAGAATCAATCACCGAGCCCAAGAATCTTGCTGCTCGGTTAGTGACAAAGCTCAACCGACCAAGCCCCAAGCGCTCAATCCTGTTTTTTTTTGGAGCTTGGACAATGGAAATATTCGATTACGACAACATCCTGTTGTTGCCCCGCAAGTGCCGCGTTGAAAGCCGTTCTGAATGTGATGCTTCGGTCACCTTGGGCGCCCACACTTTCCGCTTGCCCGTGGTACCGGCCAACATGAAAACCGTGGTGGATGAAAACATCTGCTTGTGGATGGCACAGCACCATTACTTTTATGTGATGCACCGCTTCGATTTGGACAATGTGCAATTTGTAAAACACATGCACAGCAAAGGTGTTTATGCCTCCATCTCTTTGGGTGTGAAAGCACCTGACCGCGCCACGGTGGACACCTTGGCCGCTGCCGGATTGACACCTGACTACATCACCATCGACATTGCGCACGGCCACGCCGACAGCGTGCGCGACATGATTGCTTACATCAAGGGCAAGTTGCCCAACAGCTTTGTCATTGCGGGCAACGTGGCCACGCCCGAAGCGGTGATTGATTTGGAAAACTGGGGCGCAGACGCCACCAAAGTGGGTGTGGGCCCGGGCAAGGTGTGCATCACCAAACTCAAAACCGGCTTTGGCACCGGCGGCTGGCAACTTTCAGCCCTCAAATGGTGTGCTCGTGTGGCCACCAAGCCCATCATTGCCGATGGTGGCATCCGCAGTCACGGCGATATTGCCAAAAGCATCCGCTTTGGCGCGTCCATGGTCATGATCGGCTCTTTGTTCGCAGGCCACGTCGAGTCGCCCGGCAAAACCGTGGAGGTGGATGGCGAGATGTTCAAGGAGTACTATGGCTCGGCCTCGGACTTCAACAAGGGTGAATACAAGCACGTGGAAGGCAAACGCATCCTAGAGCCCATCAAGGGCAAGCTGGCCGACACCTTGGTGGAAATGGAGCAAGATGTGCAAAGCTCCATCTCTTATGCAGGCGGCACCAAACTGATGGATATCCGCAAAGTCAACTATGTCATTCTGGGCGGCGACAATGCGGGCGAACACCTGCTGATGTAAAAAACCATGACCACACTCAAAGCCCCTGAACTTTTGCTGCCCGCCGGCTCGCTCGACAAGATGCGTGCCGCCTACGACTTTGGCGCCGACGCCATTTACGCGGGGCAACCGCGTTACAGCCTGCGTGCCCGCAACAACGAGTTCAAGCTGGAGCAAATCGGCATCGGCATTGCCGAAGCGCACCAGCGGGGCAAGAAGTTTTTTGTCACCAGCAACTTGCTGCCGCACAACGACAAGGTGCGCACATACATGCGCGACATCGAGCCCGTCATCGCCATGAAGCCCGATGGTTTGATCATGGCCGACCCGGGTCTGATCATGATG
>CALBEV010000012.1 GCA_937891045.1 uncultured Burkholderiales bacterium
ACATCGATGCCCGCTTTGGCACCCACGGCAAAGGCTTCGGCCGCCGCTGTGGTGATGGCCTGCCCAAGAAAGTTGTTCAGCAGCTTGATGACATGGGCGGCGCCCATTTCACCGACGTGGAAAATATTTTCGCAATAGGCCTTGAACACCGGCTCCAGAAGGGCAAACACCTCTGGCGAAGCGCCCACCATGGTGTTGAGTTTGCCAGCTTCTGCCTCCACGGGGGTGCGCGCCAATGGGGCATCGACCAGGGTCATGCCTACGGCCTGGCAGCGGGCCGCCAAGCGACGCGTGGAATCGGGTTCGCTGGTGGACGCGTCGATGACAACAAGGCCTTTTCGTGCCTGGCTGAGCAGCCCGTTCGGACCTTCCAGGGCAGCCTCTACCTGGGGGGAACCTGTGACGCAGAGGATGACCGCATCGCAACCGGCAAGGTCTGAGTGCTGCGCAACGAGTTGGGCCCCAGCGGCCAGAAGATCCTGCAGCGGCGCATGGCGGCTGTGGGCGGTCACAGAAAGCCGAAAGCCTTTGGCCAGCAAATTCTTGCCAATGCCGTGTCCCATCAGGCCAGAGGCACCGATTAAACCAATGTGTTTCATGCGCTTCTTTCATGTGATGATTCAAAACAGAGGTCCAAGTTATCACTTCTAGACGGGCTGAGACCAGCAGCGCAGGACACCTAGGCGACAGCCTAGGGTTGAACACATGGTTTTCCCCAAGACTGTTCCCAAACCATTGGCCCAAAGTGAAACAAGGAGCAACGCACACTTGTTGTTCCGACCATTACAGGAGACAAACAAATGAGAGTTTTCAAGTCATTGCTTGGTGTTGTTCTTTCGTCGGTTTTGGCAGTGAGTGCACAGGCACAACAAGCCACGATCACGCTCCACGGCGCATCTCAATTTGCGGATGACCATGCCTTTACCAAAACGATGGTGAGGTTCGAAGAGCTGGTTAAAAAATACTACGGTAAACCGGTCAATTTTGTACTGCACAAAAACAGCGAATTGGGTCTTGAGAAAGACTATTTCGCCTACATGAACCAGGGCAAAGCAGTGGACTACGCCATTGTTTCGCCAGCCCACATGTCGACATTTTCAAAGGCCGCACCGTTCATCGACGCGCCATTCCTTTTCAGTGACCTGAACCATTGGAACAAGGTCTTGGACCAAGACGTGCTCAAGCCCATTGCCGATGAAGTGGAGAAAAAAGCCGAAGTGAAACTCATCGGTTACGCCGGTGGTGGCGTGCGCAACTTGTTTGCCAACAAATCGGCCACCAACTTGGCTGAGCTGAAAAACCTCAAAGTGCGGGTGCAGGGCGCGCCGATTTGGAGCCGCACTTTTGCTGCTGTGGGCATGGCCCCCCACTGTGATCGCTTACAACGAGGTGTACAACGCCATTCAAAACAGCGTCATCCAAGCCGGTGAAAACGAGGCCGCAGGTGTTGAGGCCATGAAGTTCTATGAAGTGGCGCCCAACATCTTGATGACCCGCCATGCCATCACCATCCGTTCACTGTGCTTCTCGGTCAAAACCTTGAAAAAGTTGCCACCTGAATTGCAAGCGGCCATTGTCAAAGCGGGCAAAGAAGCCGGTGCGTATGGCCGCGACATCGAGTCGTCTCAAGACCAGGCCAAGCTGGACAAATACGCCAAGGAAGGCAAGCTCAAGCAAGTGACTTTCACTCAGCGCGCAGAGATGCAAAAACTGGTGGACCCGGTCATGGCCGCTTATGCCAAAGAAGTTGGCGCTGATGCGATCTTTGCCAAGATCAACGCATTGAAATAAGGCGACAAGCTTGCGGTGGCCTTGGGGTCACCGCAAGCATTTTTTTGGGTTGGAAGGTGTTCATGAAAAAACTGTTGTCTGTCATTGATGCGGTGCTGTCTTTTTTGCTCATCTTTACGCTCTTGCTTTTGTTGGTCCCGGTGTGCATGCAGATTTTTTCACGCTACACCGATCTGATCCCCCGATACATGTGGACCGAAGAGATGAGTCGGTTCTTTTTTGTGTGGTTGATCATGTTGGGCGCCACCTTAGGCGTGCGAGAAAAAATGCACTTCGGTGTGGATTTTTTACCCCAACTGTCAGCCCAAGCCAGCCGGGTGCTGCTGTTCTTGTGTCAGGTGCTCATGTTGATTTTTTCAGGCGTCATTTTTTACTGGGGCATTGAGTTCACGCAATTTGGTTGGAATCAGACTTCTGAATTGGCCGACATGCCCATGTGGTGGATTTTCATTGCCTGGCCCATCGCGGGTTTTTTATGGATCGTTTTTCTGCTGGATCACATGTTCAGCAAACCCGCAAGCGATGAAGGTCTGAACCAGGAGTCCACAAGTTGAGCTCATCACTTTTTTCACCGGGCATGGCTGCTTTGGTTTTGTTTGGCAGCTTTTTCCTGCTTTTGGCGATCAGGGTCCCTGTGGCTTTTGCGCTGGGCTTGGCTTCTTT
>CALBEV010000013.1 GCA_937891045.1 uncultured Burkholderiales bacterium
GGTTGCCGTCCAGCACCACATGCTCAGGGTAAATTTCGGTCACGGTGTAGAGCACGTTGCGCGGCGCATCGGGATGGCAGCCTTCGGGCAAGGCTGTGCCCTCGATCGTCAAGCCCGGCTCCATGCCCGGCGGGAACAGGGCGAGCGGCTCCAGAAACAGCAGCTCTTCGTTGAAGTCGCCAAAAGCGTCTTCGGGCTCCAAGTGCAGGTCGACTTTGGCGCCTTTTTCGTGGCCTTGCAGGGCTTCCTCGATCTTGGGCAGCAGGTCTTGCCCGCCAATGAAAAATTCAACGGGCTCGTCCAGGGTGTCCAGAACTTCGCCCAGCGTGTCTTTGAGTGTCCAGGTCAGTGCGACCACAGAAGGTGTCTTGATTTCCATAGGACAATTGTCGCAGTTTGGCGGACGGTTTTTGGGCTGCATTGGCCTGTTTAGGCCTTACCTGGCTATTTGCTTTGCCGCAGCTGCCCCATTCAACCGGAACCACCATGAACACAGAACAAGCCTTGACCTTGCTGGGCGGCCTCACGCCCAGCCAATTCATGAAGCGCCATTGGCAGAAAAAACCTTTGCTGGTGCGCAACGCCATACCCGGCTTTGTGCCCTGCGTGGACCGATCGGCCTTGGTGGCCTTGGCGGGCGAAGAGGGTGTGGAGTCTCGTTTGATCGTGGATTCGCCCAAGGGCTGGAAGATGAAGCATGGCCCCCTGGCCAAACGCAGCTTGCCGCCTTTTAGCCAGAAAAAGTGGACCTTTTTGGTGCAAGGCGTGGACTTGCACCACGATGGCGTGCACGCGCTGATGCAGCAGTTCCGCTTTGTGCCCGATGCACGGCTCGACGATGTGATGATCAGCTATGCCACCGATGGCGGTGGCGTGGGTCCGCACTTTGACAGCTACGACGTATTTTTGTTGCAAGCCCACGGCCAACGCCGTTGGCGCATTGGCCGCCAAAAAGACCTGAGCCTGCAGCCCGGTGTGCCGCTCAAAATTTTGCAAAACTTTGAAGCCGAAGAAGAGTTTGTGCTCAACCCAGGTGACATGCTCTATTTGCCGCCCAAATACGCCCACGACGGTGTGGCCGAAGGCGAGTGCATGACGTGGTCGATTGGGTTCAGGGCGCCGCAAGAGGGCGAGCTGGCGCGTGAACTTTTGCTGGGCTTGGCCGATGAGGCGTTTGACGGTGTGGGTGATGCCCTTTACCGCGATCCGAAACAAGCCGCCGTGCCGTCTCCTGCGGCCATTCCGCCGTCTTTGGCTGACTTTGCACGTCAAGTGGTCGATAAAGCTTTGAAGAACCCGCAGTTACTCGAGAGTATGTTGGGTGAGTACCTGACGGAGCCCAAAGCCCAAGTTTGGTTTGAAAATGCAGAGGAAATATGGGATGTGTCCGCAGGCGCACAGCTCGACCGCCGAACCAAAATGATGTACGACGCGAAACACATTTTCATCAACGGAGAAAGTTTTCGCGTGGCTGGGCGGGATGCTGTTATTTTGCGTCAGTTGGCCGATGATCGCTGCATTTCCGGGCAAAAAGCCAAATCTTTGAGTGCAGATGCGCAGGAGGCGCTGGTCGATTGGGCCGGTGAGGGCTGGTTGTGGGCGATTAAAAAAGGCTAAATATCGGTTTTTTTCAAGTTTAAATTAATGCCTTAACGGTTATCAGGACGGCCCATTTTCTAGGGGAAAACACTATAATCTCTGGTGGAGCACAAGTACGTTTGCGCGTTATTGTCTCGGCTTTGGGTGCCTTTTCGGTGTCCGAGGCAGTTTCTGGAAATTGTTTTCAAATCCCTTTTAGGAATAAATCAAAATGAACAAGTCCTTCGTTCTGGCCGCCCTGATCGCTGCAGCCGCTTTGGCTGCTTGCGGTAAAAAAGAAGAAGCCGCTGCTCCTGCAGCTGCTCCCGCTGCTGAAGTCGCTGCACCTGCAGCTGCTCCTGCAGCCCCAGCCGCTGCTGACGCTGCCGCTCCTGCTGCCCCCGCAGCAGACGCTGCTGCTCCAGCTGCCCCAGCCGCTGAGTCCAAGTAATTGGTCCCAGTTTCCCCGGTGTTTTGGCACTGGGGATACAAAAAAACCCCGCGTTGCGGGGTTTTTTTTGGCCTGATGCCCGGGCTTGGGCAATCGCTTATTTGGCATGCCCTGGTTTGGGGCATGCACAGCGGCGTCAGCGAAGTTCTGCCGCAATGAGCTTCAAGATGCGTTCGGCCTCTGCAGCTTGGGCGGGTTGGCCATCTGCACCCAGCACACGCAAGGTGCTCTGAGCTTGCGTGGTGGATGTCAGGTTGACCCGGTATTTGTTGAGCGCCGAGATGGTGTCTGTTTTGCTGCCAAACAAGCGACCGAAGAAGCCTGGCTCTTGCGCGGCGGTGGAGGCGACGTAACGCACAAAATAAACGCCAGAGGCGCGGTCGCGGTCTTCCACGGTGAAGCCGCTTCGGTCCAGCGCGACACCGGTGCGTCGCCAAGCGCGGTCGAGGCTGTCGCTCAGCACAATGACGGGCTGTCCGTTGAGTTGGCTCACTTGCGCTGCTTGGGTCTGGGCCGTTGCCGTTTCAGCGGCTGCTTTGGCAGCTTCTGGTGAGGTGCCGAGTTGGACCATCAGGCGGCGCAAAAATTCGATTTCGAGTTCAGGGTCGCTCGGGCGAGGCTGCCAAATGGTTCGGTCTTTTTGGGGGTCGGCATAATTTTCGACCATGCCTCGGTGGGTGACATAGATCTCAACGCCGCCTTGGACATTGCGCTCCACGCGGGTTCGGAACTTGTCGCGCTCACCGGTGGAGTAAAGGGCGTCGAGCACTTTGCCCAGGGTTTTGCGGATGATGTCCTGGGGGAGCTTGGCCCGGTTTTCAGCCCAATCGGTTTCCATGATGCCGATGTCTGGCGCGTCGGTGACGAGGACAAAACCGTTGCTGGTCCAAAACTCTCGCAGCGGCTCCCAAACCTTGTCTGCGGACTGGTTTACTACCAACCAGCGTTGGTTGCCTTGGCGTTCCAGTTTGGCGTTGCCCAGCTGGTTGGCGGCGGTGCCGGCATCGACCACGCGGCTGCTGGCGCTTTGGAAGCCCGAGGCTGTGGCGGAGGTGCTTTCAATGGCGTAGCGCGAGTCTTTGCGCAGTTGTGTCAGGTCGGGAGGAACCTCGAGGCTGGGCGCTTTGGCGGCGCTTTTGTAGTCGATTTTGTCTTCTTGCAAAACCGAGCAAGCACTCAAGACACCGGCCAAAGCCAGCACACTGGCTGCGCGTTTGAAGGGGACATGGAACAAGGCGTCAAAAAGAGAAGAGTTCACAAACATCCTTGGACAATAAATCAGATCAGGCCGCTGGCCTTCAGGGCCGCTTCTACCGTCGGTTGCATGGGTTCGGACAACTCGGTCATGGGCAAACGCAAGGCGGGGCCACACAGGCCCATGCGTTGCATGGCCCATTTCACGGGAATCGGGTTGGCTTCGACAAACAGGTTTTTGTGTACGGGCATCAGTTGAAATTGGATGCGCATGGCTTCTTTGACGTCGCCACGGATGGCGGCCATGCACAGCTCGTGCATGAGGCGCGGGGCCACGTTGGCGGTCACGCTGATGTTGCCGGCTCCGCCGCACAGCATCAGAGCCACAGCGGTGGCGTCATCGCCTGAAAACACCGCAAATTCTTTGGGAACTTCACGGATGAGCCACTGAGCGCGCTCGATGTTGCTGGTGGCTTCCTTGATGCCGATGATTCCCGGCACCTCGGCCAGTCGCAGCACGGTATCGTGCTGGAGATCGGCCACGGTGCGGCTTGGCACGTTGTACAAAATCACGGGTAACTCGGGCACAGCCTCGGCAATCGCTTTGAAGTGCTGG
>CALBEV010000014.1 GCA_937891045.1 uncultured Burkholderiales bacterium
AGGACTTGAGACAACACGGGAAGATACACCATGCCTTTGCAGTTTGCAGACCGCCTGAACAACGTCGAGACCTCCGCCATCCGTGAGCTGTTCAAGCTCTTGGGCAAGCCCGGCATCATCAGCTTTGCGGGCGGCTTCCCCGACAGCGCCATGTTTGACGTGGACGGCATCCGCGAAGCCAGCAACGCCGCGCTGAGCCAAGACCCCGGCGCGGCCCTGCAATACGGCGCGACCGAAGGCTTTGGCCCGTTGCGCGAGCAACTGGCGCACTTCATGGGCCAAAAGGGGGCGAAAGACGTCACGGCTGACCAATTGATCGTGACCACCGGTAGCCAGCAAGCGCTTGATTTGATTGGCAAAACCATGATCAGCCCCGGCGACAAGGTGATCGTGGAAGGCCCGACTTTTTTGGCCACCATCCAATGCTTTCGCCTTTACGGAGCCGAGCTGATCAGCGCCCCGGTGGACGGCCATGGCGTGAAAACCGACGAACTGGACAAGCTGATCGCCGAACATAAGCCCAAATTTGTGTACCTGATCCCCACCTTCGGCAACCCCAGCGGAGCCTTGCTCAGCGCCGAGCGCCGCAAGCAGGTGCTGGAGATGGCGGTCAAACACCAAACCCTGATCGTGGAAGACGACCCGTATGGTGACTTGTATTTTGGCGAAGCCCCGCCGCCCAGCCTGCTGGCCATGAGCGCATCGGTGCCCGGCAGCCGCGAGCTGCTGGTGCACTGCGGCTCGCTGTCCAAAGTGTTGTCGCCCGGCCTGCGCGTGGGCTGGATGGTTGGACCAGCCGAATTATTGGCCCGCGCCACCATGTGCAAACAGTTCAGCGATGCGCACACCAGCACCTTTGCCCAAGCCACGGCCGCGCAGTACCTGTTGGCGGGTCGCATGCCCGCCACCCTGGACAAAGTGCGCAGCGTGTATGCCCAACGCGCCCAAACCATGGGCGACGCTTTGCGCCGCGAATTGGGCGATGCGGTTGAGTTTGTGCAGCCCGAGGGCGGTTTGTTCGTCTGGGCGCGCCTCACAGGCGCAGGCGGCAAAGTGGCCGACGGCAATGTGTTCGCCCAACGCGCCATCGCCCAAGGCGTGGCCTTTGTGCCGGGCACACCGTTCTTCTGCGCCAACCCCGACCACGCCAGCTTCCGCCTGAGCTTTGCCACTGTGGGCGAAGACAAAATCCTCGAAGGCGTCTCGCGCTTGGCCAAGGCCTTGTAAGCCATGGGCGGCAAGCAACGGTGCCTCGACGTCAACGGCACCCAAGTCTGGCTGCAAGGGCAGGGTGACGAAGTCATCTTGATGCTGCACGGCTGGCCCGACACCCGCGCCCTGTGGGACGGCACCGTGGCGGCCCTGCAAGACCGCGCCACCTGCGCCCGGCTGACGCTGCCTGGCTTTGAGAGCGGCCCAGCGGTCACGAGCCTGGATGGCATGTGCCTGTTGCTGCGCCAAGTGGTGGACCGCATCAGCCCAGACCAACCCGTCACGCTCATGCTGCACGACTGGGGCTGCATCTTTGGCTATGAATTTGCCATGCGCCACCCCGATCGCGTGGCCCGTGTGGTGGCGGTGGACGTGGGCGACCACAACGCCGGTGCCTTGCTGCGCAGCTGGGGCGCGAAGGAAAAACTCTCGGTCATGGGTTACCAAGTTTGGCTGGCGCTGGCGTGGAAGCTGGGTGGCCGCTTGGGCACTCGCATGACCCGCGCCATGGCCCGCTGGCTGCGCTGCCCGACCGAGCCAGATCGCATCACCCACAAGATGAACTACCCCTACGCCATGCAGTGGTTCGGCACGGCGGGTGGCTTCAAGCTGGCAGCGCCAATCCAGTTGCCCATGCCGCTGTTGTTTGTGTACGGCGAGCGCAAGCCTTTCATGTTCCATTCGCGACCATGGCTCGACGCCATTGCCGCGAAGCCCGGCAGCGCCGTGCAAGGTTTACCTTGTGGGCATTGGGTCATGATTTCAAAGCCCGATGCGTTCCACGCGTGCGTGCGCTCTTGGCTTTGGGGCGAGGGCTGAAGGCCAACATGCGACCCGAAGACCTGGTCAAACTCGTCACCACGCCCATGCCCTATGGCAAGCACAAAGGCCGACTCATCGCCGATTTGCCCGGCAACTACCTCAACTGGTTTGCGCGCGAGGGGTTTCCGAAAGGCGAAATCGGGCAACTGTTGCAGCTCATGCAAGAGATCGACCACAACGGTTTAAGTGACCTGCTCAAGCCCTTGCGTGTTCAGCGTTGAGTGGCCATTGCCAAATTCCGCTCCAAATGACGCTTCGCGAAGGGATGGATGTCGGACCATAAAGGCCGCGACCTACGGGTTTGGTAGGTCGGCGCCTTCAGGTCCGTCGAGGG
>CALBEV010000015.1 GCA_937891045.1 uncultured Burkholderiales bacterium
TGGTCGGCACAGCCCAAGGACGTTTGCAATTTTTAGCGATGCTGCGTTTTTCAACGCCCGCCAGTGCGGCTTTCCAAATGCAAGCCCACGTTGCGGCGCAAATCGCCCAGCTTTGAAAGCAGACTAAATATCGTCGCGCAAAGCGTAGGGCAGGGCATACAACGACAACACCGCGCCGCCATCTGTGCCCAAGCTAAGAAAACCTTCCGCGCCTGCTTGCTGCGCTTCATCAGCCGCACTGGTTTGCAAACACACCAAGGCCCAATGGCCGTGTTGGCTGTGCTGCACCGCTTGCGCCACCACTCCGGCAGGCTGGGCGCTGTCGGCGGCGCTGAACACCTCTTGGCCTGCTTGCAAGGGCGCTGATGCATGGGCCAGGTAGGCGCGGCGTTTCAAGGTGCCGCGAAACTGGCTCCGGGCCACCACTTCTTGGCCGGGGTAGCAGCCCTTTTTGAAATTCACGCCGTCCACCGATTCGTAGTTCAACATCTGCGGCACAAAGGCTTCGAAGCTGGCGGCTTGCACATCGGCAATGCCACTCAGCACCTCGCCCAACAGCCAATCGTCCAAGGCCAAGGCTGGCAGGGCAGGGGCGCTGCCCATGGACAACAGTTGCAGGCTGCGCGACACGCCAGCAGCGGGGTAGAGCGTGACCGACCAGGCTTGTGCTGGGGCTGCCGAGTTGTTTACAGCTGCGCCAATCGCGCCTGAAGCGTCCATGGCCCGGCAAGTCCAGGGCTGGTCCGCCGCTGTCTCAAAAATCCCCCACACGGCCCAATCTGCCGAGGCATCGCTCAGTTTGACTTTGGATCGCAACACAAACATGGAGAGGCGCTTCAAGGTCTGCGCCAGCAGGTCTTGGCGCATCACCAGCAACACGTCTTCAGAACTGGGTTTAAAGCCCACCATGCTGGCTTGCATGCGGCCTTTGGCGTTGCAAAACGCGGCCAAACGGGCGTGGTTGGCGTCGAGCAACAAAAAATCTTGCGTGAGTTGGTTGTGCAAAAAAGAGGCGGCGTCGGGGCCCGTGGCGCGAATCACGCCAAGGTGTGGCAGGGCGCAAGCGCCGAGGCTGGAGAACGTGGGTAAAGCGGTGAGGTCGGTCATGCGTCCATTATCATGGCCGCTTTCAAATTCAGGCGGGATGGGCTTGTGAAACCAAGGTTTTGGCGCAGCATCAAAAGGGCCCTCAGCCTGCTGCTGTTGGTTGTTCTGCTGACAACCGGCGCGGCGGCTTGGTGGTTGTCGCAGCCCCTGCCTTTGCGCCAAGCCAGCGTCGATTTATCCGTCGAGCCCGGCCAATCGGTGCGCACCATCGCGCAAAGCGCGGTCGCGGCCGGAGTCGATGTCCCCGCCAGCGTCCTCTATTACCTTTTCAAGCTGAGCGGTCAGTCGCGTCAAATCCGCGCGGGCAGCTATGAAATCAACGCCAACACCTCCGCTTGGGACCTTCTGCAAAAGTTGGTGCGCGGCGAAGAAAAACTGCGCAGCATCACCCTGGTGGAAGGCTGGACCTGGCAGCAAGTTCGCCAAGCCTTGAACAAATCGGACCACTTGAAACACGACTCGGCCAGCTTGAGCGACGAGGAAGTCATGAGCCATCTGGGCCTGGCTGGCGTGGCCCCTGAGGGCCGGTTTTTCCCCGACACCTACATGGTCGGCAAGGGCACGTCCGACCTGAAATTGCTGCAACGTGCGGCCCAAGCCATGCAACGTCAACTTCGCGAAGCTTGGGCAACCCGCGACATGGGCCTGCCTTTGAAGTCGGCCGATGAAGCGCTGATTCTGGCGAGCATCATCGAGAAGGAAACCGGCTTGGTGAGTGACCGCCCGATGATCTCCAGTGTGTTCATCAACCGGCTGCGCATCAACATGCCGTTGCAAACCGACCCGACCGTCATCTACGGCATGTTCGAGCGGTTTGACGGCAATTTGCGCCGCGTCGATTTACAAACAGACCACCCTTGGAACACTTACACACGCCGGGGTTTGCCGCCCACACCGATCGCCATGCCGAGCAAAGGCGCCTTGCACGCCGCGCTGCACCCGGCCACCAGCCAAGCCCTGTATTTCGTGGCGCGGGGGGACGGCAGCAGCCAGTTCAGCAGCAACTTGGACGACCACAACAACGCGGTCAACCGCTACCAACGCGGCCAAAGCGCCAAGGCACAATAAGCCGCATGCAATCCGGTTTGTTCATCAGTTTCGAAGGCATCGACGGCGCGGGCAAGTCCAGCCACATCGAGGCTTTGGCGCAGGCCTTCAAAGCCGCAGGCCGGGCTGTGCTTCAAACCCGCGAACCCGGCGGCACCCCACTGGCCGAGAAACTGCGCGACATGGTGTTGCACGACGCCATGGACCCGTTGTGCGAAGCCCTTCTGGTGTTTGCCGCCCGCCGCGACCATCTGAACCACGTGATCGAACCCGCTTTGGCGCGAGGCGACGTGGTGCTGTGCGACCGCTTCACCGACGCCACCTTTGCTTACCAAGGGGCAGGGCGCGGCTTCAGTTTGGACGTGTTAACGCAGCTCGAGCATTGGGTGCAGGCCTTGCCCTCAGGCGGTTTGCGCCAACCCGACATCACGTTGTGGTTTGCCTTGGACCCGACCATCGCCGCCGAGCGTTTGAGCGCGGCGAGGCTGCCCGACCGGTTCGAGTCCCAGCCCTTGGCGTTTTTCCAAAGTGTGCACAACGGCTATGCCGCCCGTGCCGCGTCAGATCCGAAGCGCTTTGCCCAGTTGGACGCCAGCGCCAGCATCGATCAGGTGCGCCACGACCTGCTGGCCCAATTGCGCCAGCGCCAGGTGCTGCCATGAGCGGCTTAGCCCCTTGGCTGCAACACCAACTCACCGGCCTGACCCAACGCCCCGGCCACGCTTTGCTGCTGCAAGGCGCCTCCGGCTTGGGCCAGTACGAGCTGGGCCTGGCCTTGGCCGCCGCTTGCTTGTGCCACGCGCCTACGTCAGCGGGCGCTTGCGGCGTGTGTCCCAGCTGTCATGGCATCGAGGTCCGTGCCCACGCCGATTTGAGCGTGCTCATGCCCGAAACCGACATGCTGGCCTTGAACTGGCCGCTGTCTGAAAAAGCACAAAAAGACATTGACGACAAGAAACGCAAACCCAGCAAAGAGATTCGAGTGGAAGCCATGCGCGACCTGCTGGGCTTCACCCAAACCACCGGGGCCAACGCCAACGGCAAGGTGGTGCTGATTTACCCGGCCGAGCGGATGAACACCATCACCGCCAACACCTTGCTGAAAACCTTGGAAGAACCGGCGGGACGCACCCGGTTTATTTTGGCCAGCGCCGCCGCCCACGAACTGCTGCCCACGGTGCGCAGCCGCTGCCAAGTGCACCCCATGCAGTGGCCCAGCAGCGCTGAAGGCTTGCGCTGGTTGGTGCAACAAGGCCTGCCTGAAGGCGAGGCCACGGTGCTGTTGAAGGCGGCAGGCGGTCGGCCCGATGACGCCCAAGCCTTGTTTCAGCTGGGTTTTCAGGCCAAAAACTGGCGGGCTTTGCCCAAGGCTTTGCAGCGCGGCGACCCTGGTGTGCTGGCCGACAACGCCGCGCCCTTGGTGTTGTCGAGTTTGCAAAAAGTTTGTCACGACCTGCTGCACCTGGCCTGTGGTGCCGTGCCCCGGTTTTTTGACGCCGACGACCTGCCCAAACCCAGCAGCATGATGGCGCTCACGCAGTGGTCCAAAGACTTGATGCAAAGCGCCAAAACCGTGGAACACCCCTACCAAGCAGGCTTGCTGATGGAAGCCTGGGTCAGCCGCGCCCAACGCGCCATGAACGCCCGCGCCTGATGGCCCCCAACCCCCTCTGACCCTCGGCATCTGCTTGCCACGAACCACTCCATGTACACCGATTCCCACTGCCACCTGAATTTCCCCGAGCTGCAAACCAACCTGGGCCAAATTCGCCAAGACATGGCAGATGCCCAAGTGACCCGCGCTTTGCTGATCAGCACCAAGTTGGAAACCTTCCCTGATGTGCACGCTTTGGCCATGGCCCACGAGAATTTTTGGTGCACCGCCGGTGTGCATCCGGATGAGGACGATGTGCAAGAGCCCAGCCTGGACGATTTGCTGCGCATCGGCCAAAGCCCCAAGGTGGTGGGCATTGGCGAAACCGGCCTCGACTATTACCGCTTGGGCGAGCGCACCGTGGCCGACATGGCCTGGCAGCGCCAGCGCTTTCGTCATCACATCCAAGCCGCCCAACAACTTCGCCTGCCGCTGGTGATCCACACCCGCAGTGCCAGCGAGGACACCTTGGCCATCCTGAAAGAAGAGGGCGAAGACGGCAGTGCCCAGGCCGTGGGCGGCGTGTTCCACTGTTTCACTGAAACGGAACAGGTGGCCCGGGCTGCGTTGGACCTGGGTTTTTACATCTCTTTCTCGGGCATCCTGACCTTCAAAAACGCCCAAGATTTGCGCGACATCGCCGCCTGGATGCCACTGGAGCGCATCTTGATCGAGACCGACAGCCCCTACTTGGCTCCAGCGCCCCACCGTGGCAAGACCAACAACCCGTCCTATGTGCCCTGGGTGGCCAAGCAAATTGCCGAACTGCGTGGCCTGAGCCCAGAAGAAGTTGGCGCTCAAACCTCGGCCAATTTTGACCAACTGTTCAGCGGGGTGCTGACCCCATGATTTACTTTAAGTATCTCTTATATCTATATGTTTTTATTGGATATTCTATAAGTAGCGCTGGTGCCTATGACGATTTTTTCAAGGCTGTTGAACTAGACCAGCCAGACAAGGTGCAACGCTTGCTAGAACGCGGTTTTGACCCCAACAGCCCCAATCCCAAAGGCCAACCCGCCTTGGTCTTTGCCATGCAGCAATCATCCAACAAGGTGGTGGATTTGCTGGTGAATTGGCCAACCACCAAGCTGAGCGTGAAAAACCCGCAAGGCGAAACACCGCTGATGTTGGCCGCGCTGAACAACAAATTGCCGCTGGCCAAACTCCTGATCCTGCGCGGCGCGGATGTGAACCAAGCCGGTTGGACGCCGCTGCATTACGCCGCCACCAGGGGGCACATCGAGATGATGCGTTTGATGATCGACAACAGCGCCTACTTGGATGCCGAGTCGCCCAATGGCACCACGCCACTGATGATGGCGGCGCATTACGGAACGCCAATGGCGGTGAAGTTGCTGCTGGAAGAGGGTGCAGACCCGCGCATCAAGAACAAGCTGGGCTTGAGCGCCTGGGACTTTTCCGTCAACAGCAAAAACGAGGCTCAAAAAGCCGAAACCCAACAGTATTTGATGGCTTTTTCAGGGGTTTGGGCGCAGAAATACCCCAGTCCAGCGGGTGGACGACAAAATTAATTGTTGCTGAATCCGATGAATCGGCTCACGACAACAGCACCACGCAGTTCACCCGGTTTGAAGCCCACCGCCTTGTCATGGGGGTAAAGCTCGTCGAGCTTGGTCTTGATTTCGGGGCTGATTTGTTCTGGATCGCCATGACAAGCCGTGCATTGGGCTTGCATCACAATCGGTCTGGCATAGCGCAATTCCATGCGTGAACCGGCGCCAGCTTTCACAGCTTCTACAAACTCAATCTCTGCGGGCGGTTCGCCCCGTGCCAAGGATTCCTCAAGGTGTTTCAAGGCCTTGATTTGCCAGTCGATTGGCGTGCCCATGCTGGCATTTCGAGGCTTGTGGCTGATGCGGCGTATGGTGATTTTTTCTTCGTCACTGATGCGCTGCGCAATCGCCGGCGCTTCCACTTGGCAGACACCCAAGGCGTTGACCGGGCCGCCATCCTTCATGGCTGTTTGCAATTTCCCGCCAAGTTCTTTCAACATGGCCGAGGCTGCTTCACGGCTTTCCTTCATGGGGTTGGATCCTTTGAATTCGGCCAAGGCAAGGGGGGACTGCAACAGAACAACACCCAAACACAGGGCTTGGAGCATGGTCTGAACTTTGAATGAGGATGGGGTGATTTTATTGGTTAACATAATATGCATCGTATCAAATGAATTCAGACATGGCAGATGGGCAAACAAGTTCTGAATGTACCGCAGCTCTCTAAGGTTATTCAGTTTTTCTCGGCCGGCTTGAGTTGGATGGCTTTGTGCTCTAAGAACTCTTCAAAACCATACTTGCCGTTTTCCCGGCCATTGCCCGATTGTTTATAGCCGCCAAACGGCGCGTTGCCATTGAACGGCGCGCCGTTGATGTCCACCTGGCCGGTGCGCATTTGACGCGCTACACGCAGCGCGTGGGCTTCATCCGTGCTCCAAACGCCACCGCCCAAACCATAAATCGAATCGTTGGCGATGCGGATGGCTTCGGCTTCGTCTTTGTAAGTCAGGATGACCAACACGGGCCCGAAAATTTCTTCCCGCGCCAAGGTGTCCGTGGGCTGCACCCGCAAGACCGTGGGTTGCACAAAATAGCCTTTGGCCAACGGCGGTTTGTCCGGGCCACCGGCCACCAACTCGGCGCCTTCGGCCAAGCCTTGCTGAATGAACGCAATGACCCTGTCGCGCTGAGCTGCGCTCACCAAGGGACCCAAACGGCTGCCTTCATCCAAACTGGCACCCAAGGTGAATTTGGCAATGGCTGCTTGCGCCAAGCTTTTCACCTCGTCATAGCGGTCTTCAGGCACCAGCATGCGGGTGTGGGCCGAACAGGTTTGACCGCTGTTGAGCAAACACGCATTGATGCTGCCTTTCACCGCGGCTTCAAAATCGGCGTCCGGCAGGATGATGCTGGCCGACTTGCCACCCAACTCCAGCGCCACGCGTTTGACCGAGTCGGCGGCCAACTCGGCCACCCGTTTGCCAGCGCGTGTGGAACCGGTGAAGCTCACCATGTCCACCTCGGGGTGGCTGGCCAACACTTCGCCCACCACCGGGCCCAAGCCGTTCACCAGGTTGAACACGCCTGCGGGCAGACCCGCGTCATGGATGATCTCGGCCAAGATCATGGCGTTGACCGGCGCGATTTCGCTGGGTTTCAAGACCACGGTGCAGCCTGCGGCCAACGCGGGCGCAATCTTCAACGTGATTTGGTTCAGGGGGAAATTCCAGGGCGTGATGCATCCCACCACGCCGATGGGCTCACGCACCACCAGCGAGTGGCCCACTTTTTCTTCATACACATAGGCCCGCGCCACTTTGGCGGCGTTGCCCCAGTTGAACACCGGGCCGCCCACCTGCACCATCTTGGCCAGCTCGATCGGCATGCCCACCTCGCGGGCGATGGCCGTGGCCATCTCGTCTGAACGGGCCTTCAAACCCGCGACGATCTTGTCGATGAAGACGCAGCGTTCTTCCACGCTCAAACCCGACCAAGCGGGGAACGCTGCCCGCGCAGCCAAGACCGCTTGCGCGGCCTCCTCGGCCGTGCCTTGCGGGACAGTGGCCATCACCTCCTCGGTGCTGGCGTCGTGCACTTCAAAAACTGCAGTGGCCTGGGCTTTGTGCCAAGCGCCGTTGATGTAATGGCTGGGGTAGGTGGTCATAGAGGGCTGGGTGTCGCTTGTTGCCAAGCGCCGTTGATGTAATGGCTGGGATAGGTGGTCATGTTGAAAACATTTTCAGTGGGCTTGGTGTGCCCAGAGCAAAAAGGCTTCGCGGCCTTCGCGCAGCAAAGACACTTGTTGGCCCACAGGCAGGCACAGCTTGGTCGGCACATGGCCAAACGGCAGGCGGGTCAGCACAGGCGTTTTCAGCTGCGAACGCAGCCAGGCCACCACGCTGTTCAAGTTGTAACCCTTGTCGTGCGGGCTCAGTTTGAAATCGGTGAATGCCCCCAACACAATGGCTTTTTGCTGGGCCAAGATGCCCGCATTCAACAACTGGGTCAGCATGCGTTCGATCCGGTAAGGATGCTCGGCCACATCTTCCAAGAACAACACACCGCCCTGCACTTCGGGGATGTAGGGCGTGCCGACCAGGCTGCACAGCACGCTCAAGTTGCCGCCCCACAGCGTGGCGTCTTCAGCCAACAGGGTTTTCTTCGGCAAGTGTTCCAGGTCCGGGGCGGGCAAGCGCCAACCGGCCCCTTCCCCCCTGCCCTGCGCCATGTCTTCAAAACAAGCCAGGGTGATCTCATCCAGATGCGCCGCGCCAAAGTCGCTGGCGGCGTGCGGGCCGGCCCAGCTGATGGCCTTGGTTTTGGCCAGCAAACCCATTTGCAAGGCTGTGAAATCGCTGTGCCCCACCCACTGGCTGCCCGCTTTGATGGACGCGGCGATGGCCTTGTAGGGGAGTTTTTTCAGCAAGCGTGTCAGGCCGTAGCCACCCCGTGTCGGCATGATGATGTCGGCACCGCTGGCGGCCGCGCGGCTGATGGCCAACAAACGCGTGTCGTCGTCACCGGCGAAACGCTGATCGCTGCTTTTGGCATCGGGATCAAGTTCCACATCGTGGCCCATGTTGCGCAGGCGTTTCTCAGCCAGGCGCAGGGCGGCTTTGTCGCGCAGTGCACCGGAGGGGGAATAAATGTAGATGTGCATGATTTTTCTCTGAAGCGGCATTGTCGGTCAGTCTGCGGGCTGGTCGGCTGGACCCCATGCTGCTCCATCAGAGGCTGATAAGTTCAAGCTAAATGTTGGAGCGCCAATGCCGCCACTTCAGCGCCGTGCTCTTGCACGAAGTGCCCCGCTTGTGGCAACAGCACCGGGGCTGGGCAACCCCGAATCTGCTGATGTAAATCGCGCATCACTGCTTCACCCAACACCGGGTCTTGCTGGCCAATCACCATCAGGCTTTTGCCCGACCATTCGTTTTGCCAAAAGCTTTGGGCTTGACGCGACACCGATGCGCCTTCACTGTCTTCAAACTCAGGGACCATGGCGGGAAAAGCCCGCAAGGCCGCGCGGTGACCAGCATCCGGAAACGGTGCGTTGTAGGCTTCGCATTCGTCGTCGCTCATTTGCGGGTTGCCGCGCCCGAACAACCGCCCCACATCAAACAGCGGTTTGTCGGCGCACATTTGTCGCCACGCCAAAAAGCCGGGGCTTAAAGGCTTTTCACCGGTGGCCAAGGTGGTGTTCATCACCAACAGGCCTTGGTAACGCTGCGGCGCGGCCATTGGCAAGGTCAGGCCCAGCAAACCGCCCCAGTCTTGCACCACCAAGTGCACACGCTGCAAGTCCAGCGCTTCAATGAATTCAAGCAAGACCTGGCGGTGCCATTCAAAATGGTGGGCGCTGTCTTTTTTTGGTTTGTCGCTCTTGCCAAAACCAGGCAGATCGGGTGCCACCACACGGTGGCCCGCGTTCAAAAAGACCGGCAGCATTTTTCGATAGAGGTAACTCCATGCGGGGTTGCCATGCAAACACAGCCAAGTGATGGGCGCATCTGCTGGGCCCTCGTCCAAGTAGTGCATGCGCAGGCCGTTCAGGCTGGCCAAGTCGCTGATGTATTGCGCGGTCCAGGGGTAGTCGGGCAGGTTTTCAAACCGCTGCTCGGGGGTGCGCAAGGCATCTTCCCGCAAGCGGGTGTTTGCGGCTTGTTGCTTGTGTTGCTGGCGCTGCGTCTTGAAAAAATCTTGCAGCAAGGCGCTGGCTTCTTCGGCCCTCACCCCGCCCGTGGCTTGGGTTTGGTGGTTGAGTTGCGGATGGTCAAACAAATTCAACACCGAGCCCGCCGCGCCGGTTTTCGGCTCTGCGGCACCCCACACGACACGTTTCAGCCGCGCATGCAGCATCGCGCCCGCACACATGGCGCAAGGCTCCAGGGTCACATACAGGGTGCAATCGTCCAAGCGGTAATTGCCCAATTTTTCAGCAG
Organism: uncultured Burkholderiales bacterium; assembly: GCA_937891045.1. The sequence goes on from CALBEV010000015.1 coordinate 9,765, forward strand.
CTGCGCGCAAGGCCAAGATCTCGGCATGGGCGCTTGGGTCGTGCAAACCGATCGGGGCGTTGTGCTCTTGCGCCACCACTTCGCCGTTCTTCACCACCACCGCGCCCACGGGCACTTCCCCGGCTTCACGGGCTGCTTGGGCCTGCTGCAAGGCCAAGCGCATGAAATCGTCGTCGCGCTTTGACACGTCGGAAGGGTTGAAGGTAGAAGGCATGACCATGGGCACAAATTCAGGTTGCTTCCATGTTAACCAAGGCGCTCAGACACACAGGCCAATAACCATCCGCGCTCAGCCTGCTGGCCCGGTTTTTCAGTCGCGCTGGTAATTCAGCAAGCGTCCTCGGTAGGGCGTGGTGTCGTGCAAGGGGCTCAAGATCTCGCTTTGGGTCAAACCAAAACCATGCAGCTGCATGGCCTTGTGAAAGGCCGAGCGCTGGCCACGGTTGGGATCGATGATCAACACCTGCGCATGCGCTGCGGCGTGGCTTTGAATGAAGCCTGCCAACTGCGCGGGGTGGTCCCGCTCATACAGCACGTCGCTGCCAATGATCAGGTCAAACTTGCCCAGCAAGGGATTGCTGCGCTCCCAATGCCCCTGCACATAAGGCAGCAAAGGCAAACCGTTCAAGCGCAAATTGGCGCTCAAAAACCGTTGGGTATAGGGGTGGTAATCGGAGGCGGTGACCGCGCCGAAGCGTCGGTGAATCACCAAACTGGCCAAGCCCAAACCACAACCAATTTCCAGGATGCGTAATTTTTCAAGCGGCCAGGTCTGCATCAGGTCGGCCATTTTTTGAGCCGACGGCCAGACCAAACCAAACAGCGGCCAAGTGGCCGAAGACACGCCTAAAGCCAAGGCAATGCCGTCTGGGTCGTGGAATTGTTGTTTGTCCAACAAGGAGCGGATGTTCAAAGCTGCGCCACCGGCGACTTCGACGCGTTCTTGTTTGACGAGGTAGCCCAATCCGATGTCGGATGGGCTGGGACTCAAAACCGCCGCTTCCGGGGACCGGTGGGACCTTTGCCTTCAATGTGTCTGAAGGTGATACGGCCTTTGGTCATGTCGTAGGGGGAGAGTTCAAGGGTGACCTTGTCGCCAGCCAAGATGCGGATGTGGTGCATGCGCATCTTGCCTGCGGTGTAGGCCACGAGTTCGTGG
>CALBEV010000016.1 GCA_937891045.1 uncultured Burkholderiales bacterium
CACGATTTGATGGAAGGCCTCGTACATGGCGGGGCGCGGCAGGTCGTTCATGGCAGCGTCAATGATGCAAAAGTTTTTGGTTTCACCGGGCTTTAAATACTGCACCTCGCTGAGGCACACGCCTGCATTGCCCACCAGCGAACGACCGGGCTCGATCATCAATTGCCGATCGCCAAAACCACGTTCGTCCAAACGCGCCAACAAACGCGCCCACAGCGCATCGGCCGCCGGTGGCGTGTCGCCGTTGTAATCAATGCCTAAGCCGCCGCCAAAGTCCAGATGGTGGATGGGAATGCCCGCGGCTTCAATCTGCACCACCAAATCCAGCACCTTGTCGACCGCATCCACATAGGGCTCGATGGTGGTGATTTGCGAACCGATGTGGCAGTCGATGCCCACCACTTTCAAGCCCGGCAAGGCGGCCGCATGTTGGTAGGCCTGCAGGGTGCGTTCATGGGCCACACCAAACTTGTTGCCTTTGAGGCCTGTGGAGATGTACGGGTGTGTTTTGGGGTCCACGTTGGGGTTGACGCGCAAACTCACCGGGGCAGTGGTGCCGCAAGACAGCGCCACCTCATTGAGCACATCCAACTCGGCTTCGCTTTCCACGTTGAAGCATGAAATGCCAGCCTGCAAAGCTTGGCGCATCTCTGCGCGGGTTTTGCCCACACCCGAAAAAATCACATCTTGAGCCTGACCACCAGCAGCAAGAACGCGTTCGAGTTCACCACCCGACACAATGTCAAAGCCACAACCGGCTTGGGCGAACACTTGCAACACCGCCAGCGATGAGTTGGCTTTCATGGCGTAGTGCACTTTGGCGCGGCGCCCTTGAAAGCCGCGTTGGTACGCCGCCAGTGCCGACAACATGGCGGCTTTGGAATAGACAAACAAGGGCGTGCCGTGTTGGGCAGCCAAGTCTTGCAAACGCACGTCTTCAAGGTGCAAGACGCTGTTGCGGTAGGCTAAAAAAGGAGAGCCGGGCAGGGTGGGGTTCATGGTGGCGGGGGGATCAACACTTGGGGGAACTGCGCCCGGTCTTTGGCATCCGGGTCGGTGGGAATGAACAAAGGACCCTTTTGACCACAGGCTTGCAGCATCAAGGCCATGCCGCATGCAAGGACTAACAGCCTGCCTAGAATCGGTTTTTTCATCGGGGAAATTGTAACGAGCCGCTTTGTGCACGCCGATGCCCAGCCAAGAACACCACCTCAACCTACTGATTGCATGACCGACCTTGAATTCTCCAACCACGCCGAAGCCTTGTTGCAAGCCTTGGAAGCCGCTTGCGACCGTTTGAACGACGATGCCGACAACGATATCGACAACCAACGTGTGGGCGGCATGATCACGCTCACCTTCGCCAACCGCAGTCAAATCATTGTGAACTTGCAGCGCCCCTTGCAAGAGGTGTGGTTGGCCGCCAAGAGCGGCGGTTACCACTACCGCTTTGACGGCCAACATTGGCAAGACACCAAGGGGCAGGGCGAGTTTTGGCAACAGCTCAGTGCTGACGCCACAGTGCAATCAGGTTTGCCCTTGGCGTTTCAAGGGGCCTGATTCACTCTTTGAACAAATCCAAGATTTTCTTTTTCTCAGGGTCTGCGGTGGACGCCTCTGCTTCGGGCGGCTTGCCATCCACGCCCAAGCTGGTGACACCGCTGCTGTGGGTGTATTCATCGTAGAACCAATCATTGCCCTCAAACACCACACCAGCAGGCACAGGCATGCCAGACACGGGTACGTTTTTCAAAGCATGCTGCATGTAGGTGATCCACACCGGCAGGCTCAAACCACCGCCGGTTTCGCGGTCACCGAGTTTGCGCGGCGTGTCATAGCCAATCCATGTCACCGCCGTCAAGCTGTGGTTGTAGCCCGCAAACCAAGCGTCCATCGAGTTGTTGGTGGTGCCGGTTTTGCCATAAATATCGCTGCGCTTTAACACTTGCTGCGCTTTGGCCGCAGTGCCCGAAAGCGTGACTTCTTGCAACAAATGGCTCATCAAAAACGCGTTGCGCGGTTCGATGGCGCGGGAGCGTTCGTCCAACTCGATGGGGGTGTAGTTGGACAACACCTTGCCCATGGGGTCGGTCACTTTGGTGATCAGGTAGGGATTGACCAGGTAGCCGCCGTTGGCAAACACCGAGTAGCCCAACGCGACTTGCAAAGGGGTGACCGAACCGGCGCCCAAAGCCATGGTCAAAAAGGGCGGGTGTTTGTCGGTGTCAAAGCCAAAGCGGCCAACCCAACTTTGCGCGGCTTGGGGTCCCACCGCTTGCAGAATGCGGATAGACACCATGTTTTTTGATTTGGCCAAAGCGGTCTTCAGGGGCATGACGCCCTCAAATTTACCGTCGTAGTTTTTCGGCTCCCACGCTTGGCTGCCTGTTTCGCTGGCATCAAAAAACAAAGGCGCATCATTGACCATGGTCGCGGGTGTGAGCCCTTTTTCCAAGGCGGCAGAATAAATGAATGGTTTGAAGCTTGATCCAGGTTGACGCCATGCCTGCGTCACGTGGTTGAACTTGTTCTTGTCGAAATCAAAACCGCCGACCAAAGCGCGAATCGCACCATCATTCGGATCCATGGCCACAAATGCACCCTCAACTTCAGGCAGTTGCGTCAAGGCCCAATCGCCTTTGGGGGTTTGGGCCACCCGCACCACAGCGCCGGGTCGAATTTTGATGTTGGGAGGCGCTTTGTCGGCCAAACCCGATTGAACCGGCTTCAATCCATCGCCCGTGATTTCCAGCATTTCGCTGTTTTGTCGCATGACGCGCACTTTTTTGGGCGCCACTTCAAGCACCACGGCCGCAAGCAAATCGCCTTTGTCGCCTGCCTCAATCAGCGCATCGTCAATGGCATCCTCCAGCTCACGCGGCTGCGTGGGCAAGGTGATGAACTTCTCGGGGCCGCGGTAAATCTGGCGCAACTCGTAGTCCAAGATGCCGCGACGCAGTGCTTGGTAAGCCACTTCTTGGTCGGCAGCCTTGATGGTGGTGTGCACGCTCAAGCCACGGGTGTAAATGTCAGGACCGTATTGGGCAAACATGAGTTGCCGTGCCATCTCTGCCACGTACTCGGCATGCGTGCTGGTGTAACTGGTCAGGCTGCGGATCTTCAACTCTTCCGTTTTGGCAGCCTGCGCCTCTTCCTCGGTAATGAAGCCGTTCTCCAGCATGCGCTCGATGATGTAGAGCTGGCGTGAACGCGCACGCTTAGGGTTGTTGATCGGGTTGAAAGCGGAAGGGGCCTTGGGCAAGCCTGCCAGCATGGCCGCTTCCGCAATGCTCAAGGACTGGATCGGTTTCCCAAAATAAGTTTCAGCTGCAGCCGCGAAACCATAGGCCCGGTGGCCTAAAAAAATTTGATTCAAGTAAATTTCAAAAATCTGGTCTTTGCTGAGCAGATGTTCAAGCTTGTAGGTCAGCAGCAGTTCGTAAATTTTGCGGGTGAAGGTTTTCTCGGATGTGAGGTACACATTGCGGGCCACTTGCATGGTGATGGTGGACGCACCTTGGCTTTTGGCGTTGCCGACATTGGCCAAGCTGGCGCGAGCCAAGCCGATGTAATCGACACCACCGTGTCTGTAAAAGCGGGCATCTTCGATGGACAAGACCGCGTTTTTCACCACTGCAGGAATGTCCTTGAAGGGCACGAGCTTGCGCCGCTCTTCGCCAAACTCACCAATCACTTTGCCCTCGACCGAGAACACCCGCATCGACAACTTGGGCCGGTAATCAGCCAATTCGGAAATGTCGGGCAACTGGGGGTAGGCCATGGCCAAAGCCACACTCACCAGCAGCATGATGGCAACCGCACCTGCGGCAGACAAACCCAGAAACCAGACAAAAAAGCTTGCCAGAACCCGCCATAAATTATTGGCAGGGGTGGGTGCAGCGTCTGCTTTGCGTTGCTCAGCAGCGGGGGTTCGAGGGGGCATGGACAGGGACCGGCGTGAAAGCCGCGTAGATCAGATGAAGTGGATTGTAAAAAAAACGCCAGTGCAGCTTAACCCGCCAAGTAGAACCGAGATTTACAACCTGCGCCATGGTTCAACACATCAAGGAGAAACACATGACAAGGCTGTGGGGTTGGCGCGTGCCCAAGCGCGGATTGGGCTTGTTGATGACGGACAACGGCGTGGCCATGGCGCAAAGCCCATCCTCAACCGGAGAAAGCGGCCAGGACTGCGCCTGGCATTGGCAGGGTTGTTCTTTTGAGCCACCCGGAACTGGGGTTGCCTGGCCGCCTGCCGCTCTGGTGCGTCAAGCCTTGGCGACAAGTGGTTTTCAAGCACAAGCCACGGCTTTGGCCGTGCCAGAAACCGAGCTTCAACGCTTCAGCTTGACGCTGGACGCTGGGCTCAGTGCACGGCAAATGCACCAGGCCATTGCCGCACAACTCACCGGCCTGCTGACGCTTCCCCTGACTGACGCGGTCTGGGACTTTGAAATCAGCGTTCACAAAGCCACCGCCAGCCCGCTACCCGGCAACCAACCGGCGTGGTTGCAAGCTGCCATGCAAACCCAATCCACACTCAGCGCCGATGTGTTGGTCATCACCCGGGCATGGGTCAACACTTGCGAGCAATGGTGTCGGGCGGCGGGCTTGCAATTGGTCCGGCTTGAGCCACCGTGGCAAGCCAGTTCCCGCTGGCAGTTGTTCTCGCAACAACACAACAACCCGGCTGCCGAGACATTGGCAGACGTCTTGAGCATTCAACAACAGGCTGTGCTGGGTGGCTTGGCATTGGGTGCGGTGACGCCATGAGTGGCCTGAACTTGATGCCTTGGCGCGAGCGCCGCCGTCAATCAGCCTTGCGCCGCTGGGGCTGGGGAACGGCTTTGATGCTGAGCCTGAGCACCAGTTTGGTGGCCTTCATGGACCAGCATTTGCAATCTTGGCAGCAACAACATGCCCAGCAACAACTGCAATGGACACAAGAACAAGCGCACCTGAAAACACGTTTGGCCGATGCGCCGCTGTGGCAAGGTCGGCTTCGTCAAGCGCAGCAATTGAAGGCCGAGGGCTTGCAGTGGCAGCAGCAGCAACAGCAGGCTTGGCGGGTTTTGACCCGCGTCTTGGCTTTGCCACCGCAGGGGGTGCAAATGACGCAGCTGACCTGGCAAGACAAACAAGTGCGTATTCGTGGTTGGGCCGTCAGTGCAGCGCATGTCCAAGCGTGGCAAGACGCGTTGCAGCTGCAACGTGTGGAGTGGCATGAAGCGCAGTGGCGGCATGCCGATGGCTTGGCCATGCGTCAACACGCATTTGTTTTAGAGGGCCGTCTCGAGGTCTTGGGTGCAGGCTCATGAATACACGCGGTTGGCGTTCACCTTGGCCGCAATGGCGCACCCATTGGCATGTCTGGCACGCCTGGCCATTGGCGGCCCAGGCCTTGTTGCTGAGTCTTGTCGGCCTGTGTCTGAGCGCAGTGGGCAGTGGACTTTGGTCCGCGCAAGCCTGGCAAGACTGGTGGCATGCGACCGAGTTGGCAAGCGAACAAGCACAGCAGCGTGCACAGTTGCATCAGCAATTGCAGCAGATGCAAAGGATGCAAACCCAATTGCAAGCGCAAGCCCATCCCTTCGGCGGGCCTTGGCCTGCGTGGCAGCCTGTGCCCAACATGGATGAACGCGACACCCAATCCCGCATGTTGAAGCTGGCGCAACAGCACGGTCTGCAGCTGCAAGGCGTCAATGAAGAGGGCGGTCAATGGCGTGGCTCCTTGTCCCAATTGCTGGCGGCCTGTCAAAAGCTGGCGGTGCATTTGCCGCAGCAACGTCTGCTGTCATTGGACCTCCAACGCTTGGAAGAACCCGCCACCGCTGAATCCACCGAGCCATCGTCTGGCTTGCCAAGCACCAGCCGTACACCGCCTGTGCTGTTGCAAATTCATTGGCAGTGGACCCGCGACGCAGACAAGACCTTGGCCGTGCGGCCAAGCGCCAAGGGGGCCACAGCTGGCCACCTGAAAACTGCGGTCACCATCGCGCGGGCTCGGGACGGGGCCCCAGTGCGCCACAACTTGTTTGCAGTCAATGGTTTGGCCATGGCGTTGCCCCCGGCGGTGTCGCAGCACTGGCCAAGCCTGGGTTTACAGGGGCAGCCGGTGCATGAAATGCAATGGATGGGCATGTTGTCCAAAGCCGGTCAGCCCCAAGCCTTGGTGATGCACGGTGGCTTGATTCACAGATTGCAGTTGGGGCAGTCCATGGGGCAAGATTGGGGTCAGGTCGTGCACATCGCCCCAGACCATCTGGTGTTGCGTGAATGGCGTGTCAGTCCTGTGGGGCGATGGCAGCCCCAGACCACGCGCTTTCCAAGCGGCGGTTCACCATGACAGCCCAGCCTTGTGGCTTTATCCAGACCGTGGCCTCGAGCCTGGCTCATCTCAAACGATGGTATCTGGGGCTGGTGTGTTGCATCTGTGTGTGGGCGTCAGCACATGCCACACAGGTGTTCAGCGGGGCGCCCATCAGCATGCAGTTTCAAAAAATTGGCTTGCGTGCAGCCCTGCAACTGTTGGCCGATTTCAGTGGCGTCAACCTGGTCTTGGCCGACAACGTGAGTGGCAGCTTGAGCCTGCGCTTGCAAGACGTGCCTTGGGACCAAGCGCTGCACACCATCTTGCAAAGCAAAGGCTTGGGGCAGCAGCGAGAAGGGGATGTGATTTGGGTGGCGCCGCTGGCCGAGTTGGGGGCGCGTGACAAAGTGGCCTTGGAGGCCAAAGCGGCGGTTCAAGTGTTGGAGCCTTTGCAAACCCAAGCCTTCAGCTTGAACTATGCCAAAGCGGTCGACATGATCGGTCCCTTGCTCAGTGGCCCAGCCTTGCCCCCGGCAGGGATGGCTGCACCGAGACTGCTGAGTCAGCGGGGCAGCGCCATGGTCGATGAGCGCACCAATCAGTTGTTTGTCACCGATGTCCCCGAGCGTTTGGCGCAAGTGGCCTTGTTGATTCAACGCATCGATGTGCCACAACGCCAAGTCTTGATCGAAGCCCGTATCGTGGAAGCGTCAGACAACTTTGCAACGTCATTGGGTGTGCGCTTGATGACCAACAGTGGTGCTGCGAATCTGAACTTGCCAGCCAGTGGCTTGCAAGGCGCCGATGCCGCCAATGTGGCGCTGTCGCTTTTCAACGCCAGCCACAGCCGCCGATTGGGGATAGAACTCTCCGCTTTGGAAGCCGAGGGTTTAGGACGCGTGGTGGCCAGCCCCAAGCTGGTCACTGCCGATCAATCCAAGGCCGTCATCGAGCAGGGCACCGAGTTGCCCTACCAACTCGCAGGCGCCAATGGCGCAGTGTCCATCGCCTTTCGCAAAGCCAATTTGCGTCTAGAGGTGACCCCTCAAATCACACCCGACGGCAGCATCACCATGAATTTGCAAGTGCACAAAGACAGCGTCGGGCAAAGCACGCCTGCAGGGTTTGCCATTGACACCAAGCATGTCAGCACCCAGGTGCGGGTCGAGGATGGTGGGACGGTCATGATTGGCGGCATTTACGAAACCTCTGAGAACAGCAACCGTGCCGGTGTGCCGGGCTTGCGCGAGATGCCCGGTTTGTCTTGGTTGTTTGGTAACCGCACACGCCGCCACAGCAAGCAAGAGTTGTTGATATTCCTAAGCCCTAAAATGCTTCAGCAAGGTGCCCCTGCGCCTTGAGAAAGCATCTATCGTGTTGGCATTGGTAGGCATGCCCGGCAGCGGCAAATCCACAGTTGGCAGACAGCTCGCCCGCAAATTGGGCGTGGGCTTTGTCGACACCGACCAGGTCATTGAATTGCGCATCGGTTGCAGCATCCGCGATTTTTTTGAGCGTGAAGGCGAAGTGGCATTCCGCGACATTGAAGCCCAGGTGCTGGATGACATGACAAAAACGCCTTGCGGCGTCATGGCCACCGGCGGTGGTGCTGTTTTGCGCGAAGCCAATCGCGACTTGTTGCGCGAACGCACCAAGGTGATTTATTTGCGCGTGCAGCCCGATGAGTTGTTTCGCCGACTGCGCCACGACACCCAACGACCTTTGCTGCAAGTGGACGACCCCAAGACCAAGTTGGTCGACTTGTTCGAGCAGCGTGACCCGTTTTACCAAGCCGCAGCCCACTTCGTCATTGAAACCAGCCGCCCCCGCATTCCCACCATGGTCACCATGATCATGAGCCAACTTAAACTCGCGGGCCTGCTGCCCATGGAGACCCCGACCGCATGAGCCTCGTTCCCCACAACCCCCAAGCTGGCCTGGTGCACATTGGTCTGGGTGACCGCAGTTATGACATCCGCATCGCGCCTGGACTCATGTCCAACCCTGATGCTTGGCGAGACTTGCCCAAAGCGGCGGCGGCCTTGATCGTCACCAACGACACCGTGGCGCCGCTGTATTTGGCGCAACTGCAAGCCGCCTTGCAGCCGCATTACGCCAAAGTGCATGTATGCACATTGCCCGATGGCGAGGCCTACAAAACCTGGGAAAGTTTGCAGCTGATTTTTGACGTGCTGCTGGGTCAAGCCTGCGACCGCAAAACCGTGTTGTTTGCCTTGGGCGGCGGTGTGGTCGGAGACATCACTGGTTTTGCTGCTGCTTGCTACATGCGCGGCGTGCCCTTTGTGCAAGTGCCCACCACCTTGCTGGCGCAAGTCGATTCATCCGTGGGTGGCAAAACCGCCATCAACCACCCGCTGGGCAAAAACATGGTGGGCGCGTTCTACCAACCCGAACGGGTGCTGTGTGATTTGTCCTCCTTGAACACACTGCCGCCGCGCGAACTCAGCGCCGGTTTGGCCGAGGTCATCAAATACGGCCCGATTGCCGACATGGCCTTCCTCGATTGGATCGAGCAGCACTTGAATGATTTGCTGGCGCGGGATCCGCAAGCCTTGGCGCAGGCGGTGCAACGCAGTTGCGAGATCAAAGCTTGGGTGGTCGGGCAAGACGAACGCGAAGGCGGCATCCGCGCTATTTTGAATTTCGGTCACACCTTTGGCCACGCCATCGAAGCCGGTTTGGGTTTTGGGGTCTGGTTGCATGGCGAAGCCGTGGGCTGCGGCATGGTCATGGCCGCCCACTTGTCGCAGCGTCTGGGCTTGGTCGACGCCGCTTTCACCCAGCGCCTCACCGCTGTGATTGCCCGCGCTGGCTTGCCCACGGTTGGCCCAGACCTTGGTGCAGAGGCCTACTTGCACCACATGCGCGTAGACAAGAAAGCCGAGGCGGGTGACATTCGATTTGTATTGATCGACAAGCCAGGCAGTGCGGTGGTGCGCGGCGCCCCTGACGCTTTGGTGCGTGAGGTGCTGCAGGTTTGTTGCGCCGCATGACCGACGTGCGCCCACATGAAGCCGCAGCTTTGTATTTGCACGCGGCGCCTGCTTCAGACTCCACATCCCTTGGCTTGGCCCCTTTTGCTTGCCACCCTGCATCCTCACGCGGCAGACGCCACCCAGAAGCCGAAGCACCTACACGCAACGCGTTTCAGCGGGACCGCGACCGCATCGTGCACTCCACCGCGTTTCGCCGCTTGGTCTACAAAACCCAGGTGTTCTTGAACCACGAAGGTGATTTGTTTCGCACCCGGCTCACGCACAGTTTGGAAGTGGCGCAACTTGGACGCTCTTTGGCACGTGCCTTGGGGCTGCATGAAGACTTGGTGGAAGCCATTGCTTTGGCGCATGACTTGGGGCACACCCCCTTTGGTCATGCGGGCCAAGATGCTTTGAATGAATGCATGACGCCCTATGGCGGCTTCGAGCACAACCTGCAAAGCCTGCGTGTGGTCGATGGTTTGGAAGAACGCTATCCGCAGTTTGATGGTCTGAATTTGTGCTTTGAAACCCGCGAAGGCATTTTGAAACACTGCTCGATGCGCCATGCGCAAATGTTGGAGGCAATGGAGCCCGGTGGTGTGGGCTCGCGTTTTTTGCACAAAGGCCAACCCAGCTTGGAAGCGCAGTTGTGCAACTTGGCAGATGAGATGGCCTACAACGCCCACGATATTGACGATGGTGTGCGCTCGGGGCTCATCACCCTCGATCAGTTGCAAGACGTTCCCCTATTTGAGCACTACCGACAACAAGTGCAAGCCGAATTCAGCCATCTTCCCGGCCGTCGTTTGCTGTACGAAAGTATTCGCCGTATGTTGAGCGATCAGGTGTATGACGTGTTGCGCAGCACCCAAGCGGCTTTGCAACACCACGCACCTGCGTCGGTGAATGATGTGCGAACACTGCCGCCCTTGGTGCAGTTCAGCGCCGACATGAAAGCTCAATCCACTGCGCTGAAAACCTTTTTGCTGCACCAGCTCTATCGACACCCGCAGGTGTTGCAAACCACCGAATGGGCCAAGCAAGTGGTGAGCGAATTGTTTGAGGCGTATGTGGCCGACCCGCAGGCCATGCCCGACAGCCATGCCCAACGTGACAACCTGCCGCGTGCCGTGGCCGATTACATCGCTGGCATGACCGACCGTTTTGCCAGTCGCGAACACGCCCGATTGACCGGCAAGACCGCGCCCGTATGAACGACGAACAAGTCATTCAAGACACCCAAGCCTGGCTGAACAAGGCGGTGATTGGCCTGAACCTGTGCCCGTTTGCCAAAGCAGTGGTGGTGAAAAACCAAGTGCGTTATGTGGTGTGCCAAGACCCAGACCCCGAGGCGGTGTTGAAGGTGCTGGCGCAAGAACTCACGCACTTGACCCAGGCCGACCCCGATACCTTGGACACCACGCTGCTGATCGCGCCGCAGCTCTTACCCGAGTTTCTGGATTTCAACGAGTTCTTGTTTGACTGCGACGCAGTCTTGCAGTCCCTGAATTTGGAAGGCGTGCTGCAAATCGCCGACTTTCACCCACGCTACCAATTTGCTGGTGTGGACGCGGACGACATCAGCAACTTCACCAACCGCGCCCCTTACCCCACGCTGCATTTGCTGCGCGAAGACAGCATCGACAAGGCGGTGGCGGCGTTTCCAGAAGCGGCCCATATTTACGATAAAAACATCCTCACCTTGCAGGCCATGGGGCATGAGGGGTGGACGGGTTTGGACTTGAAAAAACAGTAATTTGATGATATTAGCCATGTATTTTTTCCATTTATTGGATAGAATACATGGATGTTAAGCCGCCAATCTCAACAAAAGCTCAGCCAATACTTGCAGCAATTTCCTGCTGTCGGCCTGCTGGGCCCCCGTCAAGTGGGCAAAACCACCTTGGCCTTTGCCCAAAAAAAGCTGTATCCGGATGCGCTGTATCTGGACCTGGAGCTGCCTTCCGCACAAAGGCAACTCAATGACCCCGAAGCTTTTTTGATGGCGCATGCGCAGCAGCTGGTCATCTTGGACGAGGTGCAGCGCATGCCCGAGTTGTTTGGCGTGTTGCGCGGTGTCATCGACCAGCGTCGCCGCATGGGACAAGCCTGTGGGCAGTTTTTGTTGCTGGGCTCGGCCACGGGCGTGTTGATGCAACAGTCCAGCGAAAGCTTGGCAGGGCGGGTGGCTCATGTGGCGTTGCCGCCGCTTCAAGCCTCTGAAATATTCACAGGCGTTCACAGCGTGGCAGACCTCAACGCTCTGTGGCTGCGAGGCGGTTTTCCACTGTCCTGGTTGGCCGAGACCGATGCGGCCAGCATGACTTGGCGCGAGGTGTTCATCGCCACCTACTTGGAAAAAGACATCCCAGCGCTGGGCCCTCGCATACCCGCCACCACCTTGCGCCGTTTGTGGACCATGCTGGCGCACCACCAAGGCGAGTTGCTCGATCAATCCAAGCTGGCTGCCGCCTTGGCGATCAGTGGTCAAACCGTGGGCAGGTACATCGATTTGTTGTGTGATTTGATGTTGGTGCGCCGCTTGCCCGCCTGGCACGGCAAGGTGGGCAAACGCTTGATTCGCTCGCCCAAGGTGTATGTGCGCGACAGTGGTTTGGTCCATGCTTTGTTGGGCCTGTCCAACTTAGATGCGGTGCTGGGTCATCCTATAGCGGGATCAAGCTGGGAAGGGTTTGTGATGGAGCAGTTGATGAATGCAGCACCGCAGGCACAGGCCAGTTTTTACCGCACCAGCAATGGCGCCGAGGTGGACTTGGTGCTGACATTTCGCAACCAGCAAACCTGGACGATTGAAATCAAGCGATCCAGTGCGCCCACTGTTTCAAAAGGTTTTTATCAAGCAGCCACAGACTTGGGCGCTGTTCGCAAACTGTTGGTGGCCCCTGTTGAGCAACCCTATCCTTTGAAAGAAGGCATTGAGGTGGTGGATGTGATGACGGCCATTTGTTGGGTCACTGAACAAGAAAAAAACCATGGCTAAAACCAAAAACAAACCCCTACCTGCAACACCCAGCGATCAACTGGAACTGCGCCCGGGTCAATCCATCGAACTCCTCAAAGCCCTGCACATCCTCACCCGCGAGGGCAAGCTCAACCAAGATTCACGGCGCAAACTCAAGCAGGTTTATCACCTGTTTCAGTTCATCGAAAAGCCCTTGTTGGCCATGTTGGCTGAAAAAAAAGAAGGCCAAGCGTTGGTGTTGGCCGACCACGGTGCGGGCAAATCCTATTTGGGCTTCATCATCCACGACTTGTTTTTCAAGCCGCAAGAAGCGGCCTTGGGTCATACCGTAGGGCAGGTGATTGGCATTGAAACCCGTGCCGAGTTGGTGGCGGCATCGCAGCAATTGGCGCAGCAATTGGGTTTTGCCAAGAGCATGAAATTCATCAACGAAAGCGTCAGCCAAGCCACGCAAGACCAGACCTTGCCCGAGCGTGTGGACATGGTGACCGCGCTGCATGCCTGCGACACCGCCACCGACGACGCCATCGCCTTTGGTCTGGCCAAGCAGGCGCAGTACATGGCCTTGGTGCCGTGTTGCCAAGCAGAGGTGGCCAGCCATTTGCGCCAACACAAAGCGCTGAATTTGTCGCGCACACCCTTGGCCGAGTTGTGGCGGCACCCGCTGCACACCCGCGAGATCGGCAGTCAACTCACCAATGTGTTGCGCTGCCTGTACCTGGAAGCCATGGGCTACCAAGTGACTGTGACCGAGTTGGTGGGTTGGGAGCACAGCATGAAGAACGAGCTCATCTTGGCGCAGTACGCCGGACAGAAAAAGAAAAGTGCCGCAGACCGCTTGCAAGCTTTGTTGGTTGAGTTTGGTTTGGAAAACTTGAAATCGCGTTTCAGTTTTGCAAACTGAAAATTTTTGTGGGCATTCAGCTCGTGGTTCGTGTTTAGTATTCAACCCTGTTCCTTGGGTTGACCTGCATGAACATCCTCATCACCGGCGCCTTTGGCAACATTGGCAGAAGCACCCTCAGGGCCTTGGCCGGTCGCGGTCACCTTGTGCGTTGTTTCGATTTGCCCAGCCGAACCAACCAACGCTTGGCTGCCAAGCACGCGGTCGATTGCGAGGTGGTGTGGGGTGACATTCGCCAGTTTGAAGATGTGCAACGCGCAGTGCACAACCAAGAGTTGGTCTTGCATTTGGCCGCCATCATTCCCGAGTTGTCCCACACCGGCAACAAGAGCGAACAAGAACCGATCTTGGCGCATGCGGTGAATGTGGGCGGCATGCGCAACCTGATCGAAGCCGTGCAGCGCATGGCACAACCGGCGCGTATTGTGTTCACCTCCACCTTGCATGTGTATGGCCGCACCCAGCATTTGCCGCCACCGCGCACCACAGCTTGCACAGTCAATCCGGTGGAAACCTATGCCAAGCAGAAAGTGATGTGCGAACAACTGTTGCGCGACAGTGGTTTGCAGTGGGCGGTGTTTCGCTTGGCGGCTGCCATTCCCGTGCAGCTGGTGTTTGAGAAAGCCATGTTCTTGATTCCACAACACAACCGATTGGAATTTGTTCACACGCGGGATGTTGGCTACGCACTGGCCAACGCCGTAGACAAACCCAACTTGTGGGGCATGGTCTGGTTGATTGGTGGCGGCTCACGTTGTCAGCTCACCTATGGTTGCATGCTCAACCAAGTCATGGCGCTCATCGGTCAAAAACCATTGCCCTCCAGCATCTTCAGCAAGCTGGACTACAGCGTGGATTGGCTCGACACCCAAGCCAGCCAGCAGTTGTTGCGCTATCAGCAACGCACCTTTGACGACTATGTGAGCGAATTGCACACCCTCTTGGGCGACAAACTCTATTGGCTGCGCTTGTTCCGGCCGCTGGTGCGGCAGGCGTTGTTGCTGCGCTCAGTGTTGCCTTGAAGGTTTTGCTTTGGTCGTGCTGGGCTCGCGCCAAGCCCTCAATGCAATTCTGGAAGTCGTTTTTCAGTGCGCCACGGCAGCCAACAGGCCAGGCACCACGGACAACCATTCTTCGTCGGTCACCAATGGCAAGTCACCGGCCAAAGCTGCTTTGCACATGCGCTGCAAAGTCTCCAAGTGCGGCAACACCGTGCCAGCAAACCGCGCTTGTTGTTGCGCGTCGGCAATCAGCAAAGTGGGGAAGTTCTCAATGTCCAGGTCTTGCAGCAGGTCGTCATGCGCTTCCACATCCACCCATATAAACCGGGCTTGCGGCATGTCTGCAGCCAATTGGTTGAACAGCGGCTGGTATTCGCGGCAGGTGCCACACCATTCGGCGCAAAGACACAGCACCCAGAGGCTGGGTGGGGTGGTTGTTGCGGCGGCGTTATTCATCTCGTTCTGATGTTAAGCCACAAAAAATGGGGGTCAGATTCCAATTATTTTGGCCTTGAAGTCACGCTTGCGGCGCCCGCCATGGGGACTCATTTTTCTGGTCTTTCGCTCAAAAAATGGTCCCCATGCCGTGCAGCTCTAAAGTGATGGTCCAGCTTGACCGACGTGTTGGGTCAAACGTGTAGCGAACCTTGCCACGAAGTGGCGGTGAGCGGCGTTTGAGCCCAGCGCGGCGGGCAAGCTTGGCGTGATTTCCAGAACGCGGACTCACAGAATGATTTGGAATCTGACCCCCATGACGGTCAACCTCACTTCCGCCAAAAGTAATCCGCACTCAACTGCTGGCAAACCAAGGGCGATAACATGCCAGCATGGCCCGCCTGCCCCGCCTCACCCTCACCGACCACCCGCACCACGTCATCTTGCGCGGCAACAACCGGCAAGACATTTTTCGTGACACCGCCGACCGCCAACGCATGCTGGGTCTGCTGGAAACCCAGGCCTTGGCGCACCAAGTGGAGGTGCATGCTTATGTGCTGATGAGCAACCACCTGCATTTGCTGGTCACGCCCCGCCAAGACAAGGGCCTGCCGCTCATGATGCAAGACGTGGGACGCAGTTATGTGCGTCAATTCAACCAGCGCCACGGCCGCACCGGCACGCTGTGGGAAGGGCGTTACCGCTCGACGCTGATTCAAACCGAGCGCTATTTTTTGGCCTGCATGGTCTATATCGATCTGAACCCGGTGCGCGCGGGCATGGTGACCCAGGCCGCCGACTTCCCTTGGTCCAGCCACGCGCATTACACCGGCACCCGCCAGGACGCTTGGCTCACGCCCCATCCGTTGTACTGGTCCTTGGGCAACACACCCTTCGCCCGTGAACTGGCTTATGCACAGCTTGTTAAAGCGGGCATTCAACAATCACAACAGCACGCGCTCACATCTGCCACGCTCAGCGGCTGGGCCTTGGGCGAGGAAAGCTTTGTCTCAGGTTTACAGCGACTCACCCCCAGGCGGGTCAGCAAGGCTGCGGCAGGGCGACCGCTCTCATCTGTCCCCAATTAAATAACCAAGTAAAAAATTCAAGAATTAAATGGAATCTGACCCCAATTAATTTCGTTGAAATGGGTGCTGCGGTGCACTATGCTTAGCGCCCTTGATCGAAAAAACGAAGGATTCGCGCCATGCAACAGGCATTTACCGAGGGTTTGTACCAGTCCAACCAAGAGCACGATGCTTGTGGCGTAGGTTTTGTGGCCCACATCAAAGGTAACAAAACCCACGAAATCGTCAGCCAAGCGCTGAAGATTTTGGAAAACCTGGATCACCGTGGTGCGGTCGGTGCCGATGCCTTGATGGGTGATGGCGCAGGTATCTTGATCCAACTGCCGGATGCGCTTTACCGCGAAGACATGGCGCAGCAAGGTGTGCATCTGCCAGCATTTGGCGAATACGGTGTGGGCATGGTCTTCTTGCCCAAAGAAAACGCGTCGCGTTTGGCTTGCGAGCAAGAACTCGAGCGCGCCATCCGTGCCGAGGGCCAAGTGCTGTTGGGCTGGCGCGATGTGCCAGTGAACAAAGACATGCCGATGTCACCCACGGTGCGGGCCAAAGAACCTTTGATACGCCAAGTGTTCATTGGTCGTGGCAACGATGTCATCGTGCAAGACGCTTTAGAGCGCAAGTTGTATGTGATTCGCAAAACCGCCAGCGCCGCCATTCAACACCTGAACCTCAAGCACGGCAAAGAGTATTACGTGCCCAGCATGTCCAGCCGCACCGTCATTTACAAAGGCCTGTTGTTGGCCGACCAGGTGGGCACCTATTTCAAAGACCTGCAAGACACGCGCTGCACCTCTGCATTGGGCTTGGTGCACCAGCGTTTCTCCACCAACACCTTCCCCGAATGGCCGCTGGCCCACCCCTACCGTTATGTGGCGCACAACGGCGAAATCAACACGGTCAAGGGCAACTACAACTGGATGAAGGCGCGTGAAGGTGTGATGTCCTCTGCTGTGTTGGGCGCAGACTTGCAAAAGCTCTACCCGATCAGCTTCGCCGATCAATCCGACACCGCCACCTTCGACAACTGTTTGGAACTCTTGACGATGACCGGTTACCCTTTGAGCCAAGCGGTGATGATGATGATTCCCGAGCCTTGGGAAAACCACAACACCATGGACCCACGTCGTCGTGCGTTCTATGAATACCACGCCGCCATGCTCGAGCCTTGGGACGGCCCCGCGTCCATCGTGTTCACCGATGGCCGCCAAATTGGCGCCACCCTCGACCGCAACGGCCTGCGTCCTTCACGCTACTGCATCACCGATGACGACATGGTGATCATGGGTTCCGAGTCCGGTGTACTGCCCGTGCCCGAAAGCAAAATCGTGCGCAAGTGGCGCTTGCAACCCGGCAAGATGTTCCTGATCGATCTCGAGCAAGGCCGCATGATCGACGATGAAGAATTGAAGTCCGGCCTGGCCAACAGCAAGCCCTACAAACAATGGATTGAAAACCTGCGCATCCGTTTGGACGATGTGGCCGAGCATCCCGTGGGCTCGCCTGAGCGCAGCGATATTTCCTTGTTAGACCGCCAACAAGCCTTTGGCTACACCCAAGAAGATTTCAAATTCCTCATGGCCCCCATGGCGGCCAACGGCGAAGAAGCCTTGGGTTCGATGGGCAACGACAGCCCCTTGGCCGTGTTGAGTGACAAAAACAAACCGCTCTACAACTACTTCAAACAGCTGTTCGCGCAAGTGACCAACCCGCCGATCGACCCGATCCGCGAAGCTATCGTCATGTCCTTGGTGTCTTTCGTCGGCCCCAAGCCCAACCTGCTCGACATCAACCAGGTCAACCCACCGATGCGTCTCGAGGTGAGCCAGCCCGTGCTGGACTTCCAAGACATGGCCAAGCTGCGCCACATCGAAAGCATGACCAACGGCAAGTTCAAGAGCGCCACCTTGGACATCACCTACCCGCTGTCTTGGGGCCATGAAGGTGTCGAGGCCAAGCTGGCCTCACTCTGCGCCGAAGCCGTGGACCACATCAAGAGTGGCCACAACATCCTGATCATCAGCGACCGTGCCATCACCGCCACCCAAGTGGCTATTCCCGCTTTGCTGGCCTTGTCGGCCATCCACCAACACCTGGTGAAAGAAGGCCTGCGCACCACCGCTGGTTTGGTGGTGGAAACCGGCAGCGCCCGCGAAGTGCACCACTTCGCGGTGTTGGCCGGTTATGGCGCAGAGGCCGTCCATCCTTATTTGGCAATGGAATCCTTGGCAGCGATGCACGCCGAGTTGCCCGGCGATTTATCGGCCGACAAAGCCATCTACAACTATGTCAAAGCGATTGGCAAAGGCCTGTCAAAAATCATGTCCAAGATGGGCGTGTCCACCTACATGTCTTACTGCGGTGCGCAGTTGTTTGAAGCCATCGGCTTGAACAGCGAAACCATTTCCAAGTACTTCACCGGCACACCAAGTCGCGTGGAAGGCATTGGTATTTTTGACATCGCTGAAGAAGCGATTCGCACCCACACCAGTGCCTTCAGCGACGACCCGCTGTTGGCTCAGATGCTCGACGCTGGCGGCGAATACGCTTGGCGCACCCGTGGCGAAGACCACATGTGGACGCCAGACGCGATTGCCAAGTTGCAGCACAGCACCCGTGCCAACAACTTCAGCACCTACAAAGAGTACGCGCAGATCATCAACGACCAAAGCCGCCGTCACATGACTTTGCGTGGCTTGTTCGAATTCAAAATCGATCCAAGCAAAGCCATACCCCTGGACCAAGTCGAGCCCGCCACTGAAATCGTCAAACGCTTTGCAACAGGCGCCATGTCGCTGGGCTCGATCTCCACCGAAGCCCATGCCACTTTGGCCGTGGCCATGAACCGCATCGGCGGCAAGAGCAACACCGGCGAAGGCGGCGAAGACCCGGCGCGTTACCGCAATGAACTCAAAGGCATCCCGATCAAAGCGGGCGAGTCCTTGAAGAGTGTGATTGGCGACAAGCAAGTGGAAGTCGACATGCCTTTGTTGGCTGGCGATTCTTTACGTTCCAAAATCAAGCAAGTGGCGTCGGGCCGCTTTGGTGTCACCGCCGAGTACCTGTCGTCCTCCGATCAAATCCAGATCAAGATGGCGCAAGGGGCCAAGCCGGGTGAGGGCGGTCAATTGCCCGGCACCAAAGTCTCTGAGTACATCGGTTTCTTGCGTTACTCGGTGCCTGGTGTCGGCCTCATCTCGCCACCACCGCACCACGACATTTATTCCATCGAAGACTTGGCGCAGCTCATCCACGATTTGAAAAACGTGGCACCGCATGCCGACATCAGCGTCAAGCTGGTGTCCGAGGTGGGCGTGGGCACCATCGCTGCGGGTGTGGCCAAGTGCAAGGCCGACCATGTGGTGATCGCCGGACACGACGGCGGCACCGGCGCATCGCCCTGGTCCTCGATCAAACACGCGGGCAGCCCTTGGGAAATCGGCTTGGCCGAAACCCAACAAACCTTGGTGCTCAATGGTTTGCGCAGCCGCATTCGGGTGCAAACCGACGGTCAAATGAAAACCGGCCGCGATGTCGCCATCGGCGCTTTGTTGGGGGCCGATGAATTTGGTTTCGCCACCGCACCGCTGGTGGTGGAAGGCTGCATCATGATGCGCAAATGCCACTTGAACACCTGCCCCGTGGGCGTGGCCACGCAAGACCCGGTGCTGCGTCAAAAGTTCTCTGGCAAGCCCGAGCATGTCGTCAACTATTTCTTCTTCATCGCCGAAGAAGTGCGCCACATCATGGCGCAACTGGGCATCGCCAAGTTCGATGATCTGATTGGCCGTGCCGATTTGATCAACATGAAAAAAGGCGTGGAACATTGGAAAGCCAAAGGCTTGGACTTCAGCCGTTTGCTGGCCATGCCCGCAGTGCCGCCAGGCACAGCGCTGTTTCACACGCAAACCCAAGACCACGGTTTGGACAAAGCCTTGGACAAGGTGCTGATTGAGAAAAGCCGCGCCGCCATCGACAAGGGCGAGAAGGTGCAGTTCATGGAAGTCGCCCGCAACGTCAACCGTTCCGTGGGTGCCATGTTGTCGGGTGCGCTCACGCAAGTGCGCCCCGAAGGTTTGCCAGACGACACGCTGCGCATCCAACTCGAGGGCACCGGTGGCCAATCCTTTGGTGCGTTCTTGGCCAAAGGCATCACGCTCTATTTGATTGGCGACGCCAACGATTACACCGGCAAAGGTTTGTCGGGCGGGCGCGTCATCGTGCGCCCCAGCATCGACTTCCGTGGCGAGGCCGTGTCCAACATCATTGTCGGCAACACCGTGCTGTATGGCGCCACCAGCGGCGAAGCGTTTTTCAGCGGTGTTGCTGGTGAGCGTTTTGCGGTGCGTTTGTCCGGTGCCACCGCGGTGGTGGAAGGCACGGGCGACCATGGTTGCGAGTACATGACCGGCGGCACTGTGGCCGTGTTGGGCAACACCGGCCGCAATTTCGCTGCGGGCATGAGTGGCGGCATCGCGTATGTTTACAACGAAGACGGTCAGTTTGACAAACGCTGCAACACCGCCATGGTCAACATGGAACCCGTGCTCAGTGAAAAAGAACAAACCGCTTCAGTGCCCGCCGCGTTGTGGCACCGTGGTCAAAGCGATGAAGCGCAGTTGAAGAAACTGCTGGAAGAACACCACCGCTGGACCGGTTCTAAACGCGCCCGCGCTTTGTTGGATAACTGGGCCGAGGCCCGTGGCAAGTTCGTCAAGGTGTTCCCCAACGAATACAAACGGGCGCTTGGCGAGCTGGCAGCCGCCGCCGAGAAACCCGCCAAGGCCAAAAAAGCCACCGTCAAGTCATAAGCAGTCACAGGATCCATCATGGGAAAAATCACCGGCTTCATGGAATTCGAACGGGTCGAAGAGGGCTACAAGCCCGTGCCCGAGCGTTTGAAACATTACAAAGAGTTTGTTGTGGCTTTGTCGCCGGAGCAGGCCAAAACCCAAAGCGCTCGCTGCATGGATTGCGGCACACCGTTTTGCAACAGCGGCTGCCCAATCAACAACATCATCCCCGACTTCAACGACTTGGTGTTCAACAACCAATGGCAAAACGCGCTCACGGTTTTGCACAGCACCAACAACTTTCCCGAGTTCACCGGCCGCATTTGCCCCGCGCCTTGCGAAGCGGCCTGCACCTTGAACGTGAACGATGACGCGGTGGGCATCAAGTCCATCGAGCACGCCATCATCGACAAAGGCTGGTCTGAAGGTTGGGTCAAGCCCCAACTGGCCGCGCACAAGACCGGCAAAAAAGTCGCGGTCATTGGCGCTGGCCCGGCAGGCATGGCGGCGGCCCAACAGCTCGCGCGTGTCGGTCATGCGGTCACGGTGTTCGAAAAGAATGACCGCGTCGGCGGTTTGCTGCGCTATGGCATCCCCGATTTCAAAATGGAAAAATCCCATATCGACCGCCGCGTTGAGCAAATGCAAGCCGAGGGTGTGGTCTTCAAAACCGGCGTCTTGGTCGGCGACTGGCCCAAAGACAGCAAGGTGACCAACTGGGCCAAAGAAAGCATCAGCGCCGAACAGCTGAAAAAAGAATTCGATGCGGTGCTGCTGACCGGCGGCTCTGAAGTCTCGCGTGACTTGCCTGTCCCAGGCCGAGACTTGAACGGTGTGCATTTCGCCATGGAGTTTTTGCCGCAGCAAAACAAAGTGAACGCAGGCGACAAGATCAAAGACCAATTGCGTGCCGATGGTAAACACGTGATCGTCATCGGTGGTGGCGATACTGGCTCCGATTGCGTCGGTACCAGCACCCGCCACGGGGCTGTCAGCGTCGAACAATTCGAGGTCATGCCCATGCCCCCCGAGCAGGAAAACAAGCCGCTGGTGTGGCCGTATTGGCCGCTGAAGATGCGCACCAGCTCCAGCCACGAAGAGGGTGCGGAAAAAGGCGTGCTCAAACGCGAGTTCGCCATCTCCACCAAAGAGTTCGTGGGTGAAAAAGGCAAACTCACTGGCTTGAAAACCGTGCGGGTTGAAATGAAAGACGGCAAGCTCACCGAAGTGCCTGGCACCGAAGAAATCCACAAAGCCGACATGGTGTTGTTGGCCATGGGCTTCACCAACCCGGTGGCCTCGGTGCTGGAAGCCTTTGGGGTGGACAAAGACGCCCGAGGCAATGCCAAGGCCCACACCGAGGAGGGCAGTGGCTACATCACCAACGTGCCCAAGGTGTTTGCTGCCGGAGACATTCGGCGTGGCCAGTC
>CALBEV010000017.1 GCA_937891045.1 uncultured Burkholderiales bacterium
AACTCGCGACCTCAACCTTGGCAAGGTTGCGCTCTACCAACTGAGCTACTCCCGCTTGAGCGGCAAAGTATAGCCGAAAAACGACCCACTTTGCACCGACCTGCTTTCAATGTTTCACAGATGCCGCTGCTGGAATGTCTGCCTTGGCAGGCGCAGCCACCATCGGTTCTTCATCTGGCAAAGGGGTGGGCATGCGCACCAGGGAAATTTCCAAGACCTTGTCGAGCCAACGCACCGGAACGATCTCCAAATTCTGTTTCACATTGTCTGGAATCTCTTGCAAGTCCTTGATGTTCTCTTCCGGGATCAGCACGGTTTTGATGCCACCGCGCAGTGCCGCCAGCAGCTTTTCTTTCAAGCCGCCGATGGCCGTGACTTCACCACGCAAGGTGATTTCACCCGTCATGGCGACGTCGCTGCGCACCGCAATGCCGGTGAGGGCCGACACCATGGCCAAGGTCATGGCGGCACCGGCACTGGGGCCGTCTTTGGGCGTGGCGCCGTCTGGCACGTGGATGTGGATGTCGCTCTTCTCAAAGGTTTCAGCCTTGATACCCAGCGAATGGGCCCGGCTGCGCACCACGGTGCGGGCGGCTTCCACTGACTCTTTCATCACGTCACCCAAAGAACCGGTGCGGATGATATTGCCCTTGCCTGGCATGAGCGCGGCTTCGATGGTGAGCAAGTCGCCACCCACCTCGGTCCAGGCCAAACCCACCACCTGACCGATTTGGTTTTCTTGCTCGGCGCGGCCATAGGTGTACTTGCGAACGCTCAAGTAATCGTTCAAGTTATCGGCGTTCACCTTCACCAAAGGCGTGAGCGATTTCAGCAACAAGGCCTTGACCACTTTGCGGCAGATTTTGGAAATCTCACGTTCCAAGGAACGCACACCCGCTTCCCGGGTGTAGTAGCGCACGATGTCGCGCACCGCAGATTCTTCAATCAGCAACTCTTCTTCCTTGATGCCGTTGTTCTTCAACTGCTTGGGGATCAGGTAGCGCAAGGCGATGTTGATTTTTTCGTCTTCGGTGTAGCCTGAGAGGCGAATGACTTCCATGCGGTCGAGCAGCGCGGGCGGGATGTTCATCGAGTTGGAGGTGGCCACAAACATGACGTCGCTCAAATCGAAATCCACCTCGGCGTAGTGGTCGTTGAAGGTGTTGTTTTGTTCGGGGTCGAGCACCTCAAGCAACGCACTTGAAGGGTCGCCACGGAAGTCTGCGCCGAGCTTGTCGATTTCGTCGAGCAAGAA
Organism: uncultured Burkholderiales bacterium; assembly: GCA_937891045.1. The sequence continues at coordinate 1,256 of CALBEV010000017.1, forward strand.
CAAGGGGTTGCGGGTGTTCACCTTGGTCAGGTTTTGCAGCACCTTGCCGGGCAAGGCGCCGATGTAGGTGCGGCGATGCCCACGGATTTCGGCTTCGTCACGCATGCCACCCAAGGCCATGCGCACGTACTTGCGGCCGGTGGCTTTGGCGATGGACTGACCCAAAGAGGTTTTGCCCACGCCAGGAGGGCCCACCAAACACAGTATGGGCGCTTTCACTTTGTCGACGCGTTGCTGCACCGCCAAATATTCGAGGATGCGGTCTTTGACTTTTTCCAAACCGAAGTGGTCTTCGTTCAACACCGCTTCGGCATTCATCAAGTCGTGCTTGATCTTGGTTTTTTTGCTCCAAGGCAAATTCACCATGACGTCGATATAGTTGCGCACCACCGTGGCCTCGGCCGACATGGGCGACATGAGCTTGAGTTTTTTCAACTCGCCTTCAGTCTTTTTACGCGCCTCAGGCGACATGCGGGCGGCTTTGATCTTTTTCTCGATCTCTTCAATGTCCGCGCCCTCTTCGCCTTCACCCAGTTCTTTTTGGATGGCTTTGACTTGTTCGTTCAGGTAGAAGTCGCGCTGGTTTTTTTCCATTTGGCGCTTGACGCGACCACGGATGCGCTTGTCCACATTCAGGATGTCGACTTCGCGTTCAAGCTGTGTGAACAGGTTTTCCAAACGGGCTTTCACCTCCGGCAAGTCCAGCACGGCTTGTTTGTTTTCCAACTTCAGCGGCAGATGCGCCGCGATGGTGTCGGCCAAACGGCCAGCGTCGTCGATGCTGGCAATGGAGGTGAGGATTTCGGGTGGGATTTTTTTGTTCAGCTTCACGTACTGGTCAAACTGCTGCATGACCGCACGGCGCAAGGCTTCCACCTCGGTGTCCTGCTCGGCTGCGGCAGGCAAGGTGACCGGGGTGAGGTTGCAACTGAAGTGCGTCGGGCCGTCTTCGATGCGATTCACCGTGGCGCGTTGCTGGCCCTCGACCAACACCTTCACGGTACCGTCGGGCAGTTTGAGCATTTGCAAAATGGTGGAGACGCAGCCCACCTCGAACATGTCGGTGACCAAGGGCTCGTCCTTGGCCGCTGCCTTTTGCGCCACCAGCATGATGCTGCGGTCGGCGCTCATGGCAGATTCCAGCGCCTTGATGCTCTTGGGTCGCCCCACGAACAAAGGAATCACCATGTGCGGAAACACCACCACATCGCGCAACGGCAACAAGGGCAGATCCATGGGTTCTGAAGGCAGGGGGGTTTGTCCGGACATGGTCAAACTTCCAATCTAAAAAAAGGGGCAGCTATTGCCGCCCCGGGGAGGGAATCAGGCCTTTTTAGCGGCCTCACGGTACACCAGCAGCGGGGGCTTGTTTTCGTCGATGGTGGACTCTTCCACCACGACTTTCTCCACATTGCTGCTGTTGGGCAAATCAAACATGGTGTCAATCAGCGATTGTTCAAGGATGGAACGCAAGCCACGGGCACCGGTTTTGCGGTCCAACGCTTTTTTGGCAATGGCTTTGAGCGCGGTGGGGCGAATTTCAAGCTCCACACCTTCAATCGCGAACAATTTGCCGTATTGCTTGACCAATGCATTTTTGGGCTCGGTCAGGATTTGGATGAGGGCGTCTTCGGTGAGTTCGCTGAGCGTGGCCACCACCGGCAAGCGGCCTACCAACTCGGGGATCAGGCCAAACTTGATCAGGTCTTCGGGCTCGACTTGGCCAAACATTTCGGTGAGGCTGCGTTCTTGTTTGGTTTTGACGACGGCGCTGAAACCAATGCCCGAGCGCTCGGTGCGGTTTTCAATGACTTTTTCCAAACCTGCAAAAGCGCCACCGCAGATGAACAAGATGTTGGTGGTGTCGACCTGCAGAAAGTCTTGATTGGGATGTTTGCGACCCCCTTGGGGTGGCACGCTGGCCATGGTGCCTTCAATCAACTTGAGCAAAGCCTGTTGCACGCCTTCGCCCGACACATCGCGGGTGATGGAGGGGTTGTCGGATTTGCGGGAAATTTTGTCGATCTCGTCGATGTAGACGATGCCGCGCTGGGCCCGCTCTACTTCGTAATTGCAGTTTTGCAGCAACTTTTGGATGATGTTCTCCACGTCCTCACCCACATAACCCGCTTCGGTCAGAGTGGTGGCGTCCGACATGACGAAAGGCACATCAAGCATGCGGGCCAAGGTTTGCGCCAGCAAGGTTTTGCCCGAGCCGGTGGGGCCGATCAACAAAATATTGCTTTTGGAGAGCTCGACCTCGTCTTTTTTGGCGTCTTTTTTGTGCTGCAAGCGCTTGTAGTGGTTGTAGACCGCCACAGCCAAAGACCGCTTGGCCGGTTCTTGGCCAATCACGTAGTTGTCGAGGTTGTTTTTGATTTCTGAAGGGGTGGGCAAATCGCCACGCCCTTCGCGCAGCGCAGTGGCGGGCAATTCATCACGGATGATGTCGTTGCACAGGTCGATGCATTCGTCGCAAATGAAGACGGAGGGGCCAGCGATGAGCTTTTTCACTTCATGCTGGCTTTTGCCGCAGAAAGAGCAATACAGCGTTTTCTCGCTGGTGGTTCCTTTTTTGTCGGCCATGCCGTGCTTACCTTTGTGTGAGGATCAAGGACGTTTGGATATTACATCGTCCACCAGGCCGTAGGCTTTAGCCTCTTCGGCCGTCAGGTAGTAATCTCGCTCGGTATCCACCTCAATGCGGGACAAGGGTTGACCGGTGTTTTCGGCCAACATTTGGTTCAAACGCTCGCGGGTTTTCAAGATTTCGCGGGCCGCGATTTCAATTTCAGTGGCCTGGCCTTGGGTGCCGCCCAAAGGCTGGTGAATCATGACCTTGGAATTGGGTAAGGAGAAACGCTTGCCTTTGGCCCCTGCTGCCAACAAGAAAGCACCCATGCTGGCCGCCATGCCGGTGCACAGCGTGGACACCTGGGGTTTGATGAAGTGCATGGTGTCGTAGATGGCCATGCCAGCGCTCACCGAGCCACCGGGCGAGTTGATGTAGAGCGAAATGTCCTTGTCGGGGTTCTCGCTTTCCAAGAACAGCAACTGCGCCACCACCAAATTGGCGGTGTGGTCATTGACCGGACCGACCAAGAAAATGACGCGTTCGCGCAACAGCCTGGAATAAATGTCGTAGGCGCGCTCGCCACGACCGCTGGTTTCGATAACGACCGGCACCATGCCCAAGCCTTGAATATCCATTGCACTCATGCGTTTTCTCCTGTGGGGGTCGGGCCTTAAGCCTGGCCCATCAAATCGTCGAAGCTGATGTTTTTGTCTTTGACTTTCACCAAGGACATGACGTAGTTGGTGACGTTGTTCTCAATCACAATGGCTTCGACTTCCGCCATTCGGCGGTTGTCGCTGTAATACCAACGCGCCACCTCGGAAGGTTTTTCGTAGCTGGCGGCCAAATCTTCCACGTGGGCTTTGATTTGGTCTGGCGTGGCTTGGAGCTTGTGCATGCGCACCACTTCAGACACCACCAAGCCCATGCGCACCCGGCGTTCGGCTTGCGGGCGGAACACGTCTTCGGGAATCGGGGCTTTGTCGGCGTCTTTGATGCCGCGTTGTTTCAGCTCTTCACGCGCACCTTCACTCATGCGGTCAAGTTCAGACTGCACGATGGACTGGGGCAAATCGAGTTCGGCTTGGGCCACCAGGGCGTCCAAGGCCGCTTGCTTGTTGCGACCCAGCAAACGGAATTTGACTTCGCGCTCGAGGTTGTTGCGGATGTCGGTGCGCAGGCCGGTGACGGTGGCGTCCGCCACGCCCAAAGACTTGCACAGCTCTTCGGTGAGTTCGGGCAAATGGGCTGCTTCGAGCTTTTTCAGGGTGACCATGAAATCGGCGGTTTTGCCAGCCACATCCCGGCCTTGGTAGTCGTCGGGGAATTTCAGCGGGAAGGTTTTACTTTCGCCAGACTTCATGCCGCGGGCGGCGTCTTCGAATTCTTTCAACATTTGGCCTTCGCCGATGATGAACTGGAAGTCTTCGGCACGACCGCCATCAAAAGGTTCGCCATCAATCTTGCCTAAAAAGTCCACGGTGACGCGGTCGCCTTCGGCCGCAGCGGAATCCAAGCTGCGCTGGGCAAAACTGCGGCGTTGTTTGCGCAGGATGTCCACGGTTTTGTCGATGGCGGCTTCGGTCACTTCGGAGGTGACGCGCTCGACCTCTACTTGGGCCAAGTCTTTGAGTTTGACTTCGGGGTAGACCTCGAAGATCGCGTCAAAAGACATTTCTGTTTCAGAAGCCTGCTCTTTTTCGCTGATGCGGGGTTGGCCAGCCACGCGCAGTTGGGCTTCATTGGCGGCCAAATTGAAGGCCTCGCCCACTTTGTCGTTCATCACTTCGTAGTGGACGGAATAGCCATAACGCTGGGCAACGATGTTCATTGGCACTTTGCCAGGACGAAATCCATCCACCTTGACTTGACGCGCCAAGCGTTTCAAACGGGTGTTGACTTCGTTTTGAATGACAGAGGTGGGCAAAGTCAGTGTGATTTTGCGTTCTAGTTTTTCGAGGGTTTCAACAGTCACGGCCATCAGGCTTCTCCAAAATAAATCAGGCGCTTCTTGGTATTGGTGCGCGGGGGGGGACTCGAACCCCCACACCATTGCTGGCGTCAGGACCTAAACCTGGTGCGTCTACCAATTTCGCCACCCGCGCGGGTTCACAAAAAAGCAAAGGGCAGTCTGCCAAGACAAACCGCCCGTCGAAAATCGGTCAGAGCGAAATTCTACCCGCCCTGCCCTGAGCGCTTATGGCTTCAACGCTTGACCCTGAACCATGCGGCGTACATGGCTGGCAAGGCGAGCAGGGTGAGGACGGTGGCCACGATCAAACCACCCATGATGGCCACGGCCATTGGCCCCCAAAACACGCTGCGCGACAACGGGATCATGGCCAAAACCGCGGCAGCTGCCGTCAAAACGATGGGGCGCAAGCGCCGCACCGCCGATTCCACGATGGCGTCCCACGCAGGCACACCACGTGCGCGGTCTTGCTCGATTTGATCAATCAAGATGACCGAGTTGCGCTGGATCATGCCCAGCAAAGCAATGACGCCCAGCAAGGCCACAAATCCAAAGGGCCTTCCAAGCAAGAGCAAAGCTGCCGCCACACCAGCAATACCCAAGGGACCAGTCAAGAACACCAACATCGATCTGCTGAAGCTTTGCAACTGCAGCATGAGCAAGGTGAAGGTGACGAACAACATGAGCGGCACACCCGCGGCGATGGAGGCCGAGCCTTTTGAGCTTTCTTCCACCGCGCCAGCGACGCTGATGCGGTAATCGGGCTGGCCCCATTTCGCCTCCAAGGCTTTGAGTTCAGGCAGCAATTGCGCCGTGACCGTGGCACCTTGCAAGCCTTCCACGATGTCGGATTGCACCGTGATGGCGTAATCGCGGTTCTCACGCCACATCACACCAGGCTCCCAATCGAACGCGGGCTGGGCAATTTGCAACAAGGGAATGGCGCGTCCAGAGGCGGTCGGCACATAGGCACTGGCCAAGTCGGCCATGGTTTGACGCTCTGATTGGGGTTGCCGCAGCACGATGTCAATCAGTTTGTCGCCTTCGCGGAATTGACCCACCACCGAGCCGGTCAAAAGCACCCGGCTGGCTTGCGCGATGGACTGGCTGGTCACGCCCAGGGCGCGGGCCTTGTCTTGGTCCACTTGCAATCGCAACACCTTGACGGATTCGTTCCAGTTGTCGTTCACGCCACGGGTGTTGGGGTTGGCCCGCATCGCGGCTTTCACCTCGTCGGCGTGCAAACGCAGCACTTTGGGGTCCGGCCCAGAAACACGAAACTGCACAGGGAAAGGCACCGGCGGTCCGTTGGGCAACAGCTTGACCCGCGCTCTCACTTCGGGGAATTCGGTGGCCATCAAGGTCGGCAACTGCACCCGCAGGATTTCACGCTGCTTCAGGTCTTTGGGGATGACCATGAACTGGGACACATTGGTTTGCGGAAAAATTTGGTCCAGCGGCAGGTAAAAGCGCGGCACACCCGAACCCACCCACACGCTGACCGCTTCCACACCTTCGAGCTTCAACAAGCGTTGCTCGACGCGTTGGCTGATGGCTTCATTGGCCTCGAAGGACGCGCCTTCGGGCAGCCAAATGTCCATCATGATTTCGGGGCGGCTGGAGTCTGGGAAAAACTGCTGCTGCACCTTGCCCATGCCCAGAATGCCCAGGGCAAAAATCAAGATCGTGGCCCCAATCGTCAGCCAGCGGTGCTTGACACACCAATTCACGGCGCGGCGAAAACCGACATAAAACGCAGAATCAAACAATTCTGTGGGCGGGTCGCCAGGGCGGTGCGGTTTGACCTTCAGCAGCCAGGTGCCCATGTAGGGCACGAAGAACACCGACACCCACCAACTCAGCAGCAAAGCAATCACCGTGACGGCAAAGATCGCAAAGGTGTATTCACCGGTCACCGACTTGGCCAAACCGATGGGCAAAAAACCAGCGGCGGTGATCAGGGTGCCAGTCAGCATCGGCATGGCGGTCACGTCATAGGCATAGGTGGCGGCACGGACTTTGTCAAAGCCCTCCTCCATTTTGCGCACCATCATTTCCACGGCAATGATGGCGTCGTCCACCAGCAGGCCCAAAGCAATGATCAAGGAACCCAAAGAAATTTTGTGCAGTCCAATGCCCCAGTAATACATGGCCAAAAACGTCATGGCCAACACCAGCGGAATCGTGATGCCCACCACCAGCCCCGGGCGCATGTCGATGTAGTAGCCAAAGCGCCCGCCTTTGTGCCAACCGAGCGACACAAAACTGACCAGCAGCACGATGACCACCGCCTCGATCAGCACATTGACAAATTCACCCACCGAGCGGCTGACCGCTTTGGGTTGATCTTGGATTTGGCTCAAACTGATGCCCACTGGCAAGCTGTTGCGCACATTGGCCATGGTCTTGTCCAAGGCATGGCCCAGGGCAATGATGTCGCCGCCCTTGACCATGGACACACCCACTGCCAAGACCTGCTGACCCTGGTGCCGCACTTTCACGCTGGCCGGGTCCACATAGTCCCGCCGAATCTGAGCAATGTCACCCAATCGCAGTTGCTGGCCCGAGGCGCCACGGATGGGCATGGTTTGCAGTTGGGCGATGGCTTCAAACTGACCCGCCACGCGGATTTGCACCACATCCGAGGGGGTTTGCAACGCACCCGCGCTTTCCACTGCGTTTTGCTGACCCAGTTGCGCCAGCACGGCGTTCAGATCGAGACCCAATTGGGCCAAGCGTTTCTGCGGAATTTCGATGAAGATTTTTTCGTCTTGAACGCCAAACAATTCGACCTTGGACACGTCTTTCACACGCAGCAGCTGTTGCCGAACCTTGTCGGCCTCGATTCTCATTTCGGCAGGGCTGAAGCCATCCGAAGACAGGGCATAAATGACGCCATAGACATCGCCAAAGTCATCGTTGAAAAACGGCCCCTGCACGCCTTGCGGCAGGGTGTAGCGCATGTCGCCAATTTTTTTGCGCACCTGGTACCAAACATCGGCCACATCGGCGGCTTTGGACGAGTCCTTTATTTGGAAAATGATTTGCGATTCGCCGGGCTTGGAATAGCTGCGTATCTTGTCGGCGTAGGGCGCTTCTTGCAGGGTGCGTTCTAGTTTGTCGGTGACTTGTTCGGCCACTTGCTGAGCCGTGGCGCCCGGCCAGTAGGTGCGAACCACCATGGCGCGGAAGGTGAACGGTGGATCTTCGTCTTGGCCCAGTTGGAAATACGCTGCGACGCCCAGCAGCATCAACACCAGCATCAGGTAGCGGGTCAAAGCCGGGTGGTTCAAGGCCCAGGCTGAAAGATTGAAGCGGCTGTGCGGCTCGCCGTTCATGGTTGGGCACCCGGGGCTTGGTAAATACTGACTTTTTGCCCCGGCGACAACACGTGCACACCTGCGGCCACCACTTGCTGGCCCGCTTGCAAACCGGATTTCACGACCACGTCATTGCCCTGAATGTTGATGACTTCAATGTTTTGCGAACGCAGTGTCATGCTGGCCGGGTCTAGCACCCAGACCATGGTTTTGCCACCCTCTTGGCGAATGGCGGTGGTCGGCAAGGTGATGGCTTGGCTGGCTGGTTGGCTGTTGCTGAGGGTGACTGTGGCCGTGCTGCCCAGCGCCGCTTGGGGGTCGCTCAGCGCAGCGCGAACTGCAAACGTCCGGGTGACGGGATCGGCACTGGCGGCAATTTCATAAATTTTGGCGGCTTGGGCGGGCGACGAGCCCCAGAGTTTGACCTCAACACCTTCCCCCAAGCGCAAAGTCGCCACTTTGTCCTCGGGCACCGCAAACAAGACATCCCGCTGCCCATGTTGTGCCAACCGAACCACGGGCATGCCCGCACTCAACACTTGACCCACTTCAGCATCAATTCCTGTGACCACACCAGCTTTGTCGGCCACCAATTTGCTGTAGCTGAGCTGGTTGCCGCGACCGGCATATTGGGCTTGGGCTTGCTCAAACTGGGCTTGCGCGGCTTTGAATTGACTGTCGCGCCGCTCGAGTTCTGCACTGCTGATGAACTCCTTGTCTCGCAATTCCTTGAAACGCTTGAAGTCTGCGGCCGCCAGATCCCGGTTGGTCTGGGCAGCATTCAACTGGGCTTTGGCTTCATCGACTGACAGTCGATAGTCTTGCGGGTCAATTTCTGCCAAGAGTTGTCCGGCGCGTACCTGCTGGCCCAGCTCAACCCGCCTGGTCACCAATTTACCGCTGACCCGAAAGCCCAGGCGTGACTCGACACGGGCCTTGACCTCACCTGCATAGCTTGTGCTGAAAGACAAATTGCGAGCGCCAACCTGCAACAACTTGACGGCACGAACCGGCTCTTCGGATTTGGGCGGGGGCGAACAAGCGACCAAGGACAACGCAACCAACAACAGCGGGGTGGCTAAAAAACGAACCATGGGGATTTCCTGAAAATTAATGACTGACTGGTTAGTAATCTAATTCTCAGACCCCAGACTGTCAAGCGACAATCCAAAAACCATGCAATCTGTCAACCATTACGAGAATTTTCCAGTCGCTTCTGTGCTGTGCCCGCCCCCTTTGCGGCCGCCGATCCAAGCGATTTACCACTTCGCCCGCACGGCTGACGACTTGGCGGACGAAGGGGAAGCCTCGCCTGAAGCACGGTTGACGGCGCTGCAAACCCTGCGACAAGACTTGTTGCAAAGTTTGGAAGAAACCGAATTTATGAGCCCGCAATGGCCGCAGATGCTGAACGCACTGCGTGGCCAAGTGAAGGCCTTTGACCTGCCCGTGCCCTTGCTGTTGGACTTGTTGGACGCGTTTTCACAAGACGTTGACTTCACCCGCCAAGCCAGGCGTTATGCCAGTCGCGCCGAATTGCTGGACTATTGCCGCCGCTCGGCCAACCCGATTGGCCGTTTGTTGCTGCATCTTTACGGCGTGAGCGATGCCGCCTCTTTGCAGCAAAGCGATGCGGTTTGCAGCGCCTTGCAACTCATCAATTTTTGGCAAGACCTGAGCGAGGATGTGCCACGCGGCCGCCACTACCTGCCTGAGAACGCCGACTTGCAAGAGGAAATGGCCTTTGCCAAAGCCTTGATGTTGCAAGGAGCGCCACTGGTGCACCGGGTGCCAGGCCGCGCGGGATGGGAACTGCGCTTGGTGGTGCAAGGCGGCTTGCGCATCTTGGAAAAATCACAAGCCATGGACACACGTTGGCATCGACCCCAAATCAAAGCCACCGACCTGATGCTGATGGCTTGGCGAGCCTGCTGGATGCCACAATCTCGGGCATGACACCTCAGCGCTATGTTCAAGAAAAAGCCGCGGCCTCAGGCAGCAGTTTTTATTACGCTTTTTTGTTTCTGCCAGCACCCCGACGCGCTGCCATCACCGCTTTTTATGCGTTTTGCCGCGAGGTCGACGACGTGGTGGACGAGGTGCAAGACCCCAGCGTGGCCGCGCACAAACTGCATTGGTGGCAGCTGGAAGTGGCTCGCAGTTTCGCCGGGCAAGCGCAGCACCCGGTGATGCAAGCCCTGATGCCCCTGGCAGCTGAGTACAAGATCACCGAAGCCCATTTGCAGCAGGTGATTGCCGGTTGCCAAATGGACCTTAACCAAACCCGTTATTTAGACTTTGCAGGCTTACAAACTTATTGTCATTTGGTGGCAGGCATTGTGGGCGAAGTGGCTGCCAACATTTTTGGACAAACAGATGACGCCACCACAGCTTATGCCCACACCTTGGGACTGGCGTTTCAACTCACCAACATCATTCGAGATGTCGGCGAAGACGCGCTGCGCGGCCGGATTTATCTGCCCATCGATGAACTTCAGCGCTTTGATGTGAAAGCGCAAGACCTGCTGCAACGCCGCGACAGCCCGGCCTTTCAAGCCCTGATGCAGTTTCAGGCTGAACGTGCCCATGGCCTCTATGACCAAGCTTTGGCCTTGCTGCCCGACGCAGACCGACGCAGCCAAAAACCCGGCTTGATGATGGCCAGCATTTACCGCACCTTGCTGCGTGAAATTGAAGCCGCCCACTTTCCTGTCCTGACCCAGCGCGTGGCGCTGACCCCAGCCCGCAAACTTTGGCTGGCGTGGAAGATGCAAGCCCTGGGGCGCTTTTGAAAACTGTCAACGTGGTCGGCGGTGGCTGGGCGGGTTTGGCTGCTGCAGTGCGAGCCACGCAGCTGGGCTTCAAGGTGCGCTTGCTTGAAGCTGCGCCCCAACTTGGCGGTCGTGCCAGACGCGTGATGCACGACGGTTTGGCCTTGGACAACGGCCAACATATTCTGATTGGCGCTTACACCAGCACCTTGGGGTTGATGAAAACCTTGGGCTTGAACACCCAGGAGACATTGCACCGTCAACCTCTGGATTTGCGCTTCATCGATGGCACGGGACTCCAGCTGAACCACTGGCCCGCACCCTTGAATGTGCTCATGGGCGTGGCCACAGCCAAGGGCTGGTCTTGGCGGGACAGATGGGCGTTTTTGCGGCGAGCCCAAGCTTGGCAAAACGCAGGCTTTGTGTGTGATGCGTCCACCACGGTTGGTCAGCTTTGCCATGGCTTGCCCACGCCGGTGATAGAGCAACTTGTTGAGCCCTTGTGCGTGTCTGCTTTGAATTTGACCAGCGAACACGCCAGTGGCCAGGTGTTTTTAAGGGTGCTGAAAGATGCGTTGCTGTCCGGTGCTGGCAGCAGCGACACCTTGATACCCCGCATCGACTTGAGCCAGTTGTTGCCCGACGCCGCCTTGTCGTGGTTGCAATCGCATGGCGCGGAAGTTGTTTTGGGTGAACGGGTCAGCGAAATGCCCAAAGGTCTGGTGCTGCTGGCCTGCCCGGCTTGGCAAGCCGCAGAACTCACGCAAAGCATTGCACCATCTTGGGCCATGCAAGCGCAGTCTTTAAAACACACGGCCATCGCCACTGTCTATGCCCGCTGCACAAGGTCCTTGGATTGGCCTTCCCCCATGTTGGCACTACGCCATGACCACCAATCGCCAGCGCAATTTGCTTTTGACAAAGGTCGTTTGGCCGGTACGCCAGACATGCAAGGCTTGGTGGCCATGGTGGTGAGCGACTGCACGCTTGAGCGCGACGCTGTCACAGCAGCGGTGTTGCAGCAAGCCCAACAGCAACTCGGCCTGTCGCTGACATGGCTGACAACGGTGGTGGAAAAACGCGCCACCTTTGCCTGCACCCCGGGCTTGCAACGCCCGGCCATGCAGGTGGCCAAGAGCGTTTGGGCGTGTGGAGACCATGTGGCTGGCCCCTACCCCGCCACCTTGGAAGGCGCAGTTCGCTCGGGGTATGCCGCAGCCCAAGCCTTGATGTCTTGAACATGAAGGAAAATACCGCATGACTTCAACACCCCGATTTGCCGCCGAGCCGCCCTACAAGCACGGTCAGGCTGCCAAAACCGCCATCTTGTATTGCAATTTGGGCACCCCAGACGCCCCCACCGCCTCGGCTTTGCGGCGTTATCTGGCCGAGTTTTTAAGCGATGCACGGGTGGTGGAAATCCCCCGTTTGCTCTGGCTGGCCATCTTGCACGGCATCATCTTGCGGGTGCGCCCCGCCAAATCCGCCCACAAATACGCCAGCATCTGGACCAGCGAAGGCTCACCCTTGAAAGTTTGGACGCAACGGCAAGCACAAGCCTTGCAAGCCACATTCGATCCTGCCCACGTGCAAGTGCGCTTTGCCATGCGCTATGGCTCAGATGCCATTCCGCAGGTGCTGGACGAACTGAAAGCCCAGGGCGTCAACCGCGTGTTGGTCTTGCCCGCCTACCCGCAGTACTCGGCCACCACCACGGCAAGCGTGTTTGATGCGGTCTACCACTGGGGCTTGCGCACCCGCCAACTGCCCGAATTTCGTTTCGTGAATCATTACCACGATCACCCTGGCTACATCCAAGCCCTGGCCGCCAAAATCCAAGCCCATTGGGCTGTACATGGCCGATCCGAACAGCTGGTGATGAGTTTTCATGGCGTGCCTGCCCGCACCTTGCAGCTGGGCGACCCCTACCACTGCGAATGCCACAAAACCGCCCGCTTGCTGGCCGAGGCGTTGTCACTTCGCAAAGAAGACTACAAGGTGTGTTTCCAGTCGCGCTTTGGCAAGGCCAAATGGCTCGAGCCCTACACCGAACCGACGGTGCGGCAGTTGGCCAAGGATGGCACCAAGTCGGTGGATATCGTCTGCCCCGGCTTTGTCGGCGACTGCCTGGAAACCTTGGAAGAAATCGCCATGGAAGTCAAAGCCGCTTTTTTGGAAGACGGCGGCAGCCAGTTTCACTACATTGAATGTTTGAACGACAGCCCTGCTTGGATCGAAGGTCTACAGTCGTTGGCCATGCAACACATGGGCGGCTGGCGTTTGGAAGGCGTGTCTGCCAAGCACCGAGAAGATTCACGCACCGCCGCGCTGGCCATGGGTGCAAAGGACTGAAAGCCCTGCCTCAATTGCCAGCGTCAGCTGCTTTGGGTGTGGTTTCTGGCTTGGCTTCTGGTGTTGAGGGCGAGGAAGCTGCTGGCTTGATGTCCGTTTTGGGCACGGCCGTTGAAGGCGCCAACTTGTTTTCAGCGGCCACAGGTTTGTTTTCCAAGGCGGGTGGCGGCGCAACCGGCTCCATGGCCGCATTGCTCTCCACAGGGGGCACTGGCGCTGCGGGAATCTCTGCAGGCGCCTCTGCGGCAGGAGGTGGCGCTGGCATGTCTTCTGCTGCTTTGGGTTTGAGCAAAGCCGCGGCCGCCAAGGCCACGACGAACAAAGCCAAAATTTTGAACAGATAGCCACTGCCGGGGGTTTCAACCGTGTCTTTGGGCGCGGACTCTTCGGATGATGAAGCAGTGTCAGATGCCTGGGGTGACGAGGAGGCCTTTGGCAAATGGGCCGTGGGACTGGGCTCGATGGCTGCGCTGGCGGCGGCCACGATGGGAGCGGTCACAGCAGGGGCTGTTTTGCCAGGCTCGGGGGCCGCAGTGACCGTGGCTTCTTCTTCCAGATGTTCTGGGGGTTGCGCCAACACATGCAGGGCTTCACTGCGGGTGATTGGGGCATGCTGGGTGTTCAAACCTCCGCCAAATCGGGATGCAACAGGGGGGCTGATGGTCGACACATCCTGATCGAGGCTTTCGTCAGGTGAGTCATCAAGGTGGGCTTCTGTATGGGGCTGAATCTGTCCAAACAACTCAGCTTCAGGCAAGCTGAGCAACCCAGCCACTTTGCGGGCAGCAGTCAATTTGACGGTTTCGCTGTAGAAGGCGGTCATGCCCCCCTCTTCGATTTGACGAACCTGCTTCACAGACAAACACGCACGGGTAGCCACATCAGCAAGCCCCAAGCTGAGGGACTCTCGCCGCAATCGAACTGCATTTCCATCTATTTGAGAAACGTCCGACATTCAAACCCTCTGAAAAGGTTTGCTCTGGGTTATTTGACCAGCAGCAACTCGCCTTTGATGGATGCGCCTTTTTGGACGGACAGGGTCTGGTAGACCACATGACCGTCAACGGAAGCGGAAGAGGTGACAATCAATTCGCTGCAAGCGGCTGTGCCCGAAAACTTGCCCTTGATGTGCAAGCTGGAACATGTGACCACGCCTTCAACTTGACCGCGGGAACCAATGGTGAGTTCGTCGACCTGCACCTGCCCGTTCAAAGAGCCTTCCACATGGATGGCACCCTTGGCAGAAATTTCGCCACGAAAAGAAAAACCTTCGCTGAGGATGGAAGGCTTGGTGGCATTGGAAGAAATGATGTCCATCATGTTGTTTCTCGGAGGTTGGGCGACAGGTGTTGTCTCTGCTGGCATTCCAGTCGAAGAAGGCACCGCAGGGGGGTTTTCCTGAGGTGCCGGACTGCTTGAATTATTGTTGGCTGTTTTGGATTTGTTGAACATACTGCGCTGTGCGAATTACTTTTTGGGGGTTGACTGGGTAGCCGCCGACCAAAATCTCCAAATGAAGATGTTTGCCAGTCGATGATGCGCCAGTATTGCCAATGTAACCCAACAAACTTTCCGTGGTTACTTTATCACCTACTTTAACCGCCAATTGAGCCAAGTGAGCGTAGAGGGACTCCACACCGTTCAGATGGCGAATCACCACGGTGTTGCCGTACTGGGGATGGAACTCAGCCATCACCACCACGCCAGCCTTGACGGCAAACACTTTGTCGTCCCCAGTCTGACTCATCAAATCAAGACCTGTGTGGAAATGCGATTTGCCTGACAAAGGGTGTTTGCGAATGCCGAAATCAGAAGACACACTGAAATTGGCGACCGGCATTTTGTTGGGCAAGGCATACAAAACCTCGCGCAAAGCACGGTTGGTGGACAATTCGTCCGCCACCTTGCCGCTCAGCAGTGGGTTGGAATGCAAATCGGTATCCAAACTGAAACCACCGTTCGCCGAGTTCTGTTGGATGATCTTGACGATTTTTTCAGTCAATCCAGAAGTTTCAAGTTGGGCCTTGAGGGTGTCGTTTTCTTCAGAAACCGTGACCATCGACGTTTCCACGAAACGGCGAATGCTCATGTCCCGATCCCGGATGGTTTGAGCCAGTGTCACCATTTGCTCTTCGCTCAAAGAGGCATCTTCACTGCCACCTTCGGCTGTGCTGCTTAACAAGGCGCGGTAAACCTCTTCATGAGAGCGCTCTAAACGTGCCCGGCTGACACCCAGCAACAAGGAGGTGGCGGTGAGGACGACGATGGTGCCGACCAAACCAAAACTGGTGACCACCGCACCACGCGCCATCACGCGCTGAAAAACAGCGGGCACATTGAAATACTTCAGGTCGCCGTTTTGCTCCATGATGAGCTTGACATCTTGATAGTCACGCGACCAAACCTGCCTGACAAAGGCAGGCAAGCGACGCAAATGAGATAGATGAGAGCGAAGCGACAACATGGCCAGTTGATGGAACGATCAGTTCCCGGACTGCGGGGGTTTGCCCTGCACAGCGCCAGCATTGGGTGCTGGCGTGACAGGCGCGGCAGCTTGGGCAACAGGGGGCGTGGTGGTCACTGTCGGACTTGGCTCAGCACCTTGACTCAAAGCGCCTTCAATCTCGCCACCCTTTTCAATTTCAATTTCAGAGTAATGAATCTTGCCGACAATCTTGCCGGTAGAGCGCACGATCAGACTTCTTTCACTGACGATGGTGTTGTGCAATTGACCACGCACATCAATGATCTTGGCAGACACACGGCCTGTGATCCGACCCGTGGGGCCGATCAGCACCTCTTCTGCGGTCAAGTCACCTTCAATGACCCCATTGATGACAGCTTTGGCAGGCACGGTGAACGCACCCTTCACGACAACGCCGTCGCCGATGACAACACTCTCTAATGATTCTGATGGATTGGCCATGCTTGCTCCTTGATCTG
>CALBEV010000018.1 GCA_937891045.1 uncultured Burkholderiales bacterium
CGCAGGCTGACCCGGCGCTGCGCGCAGCGCCAGCAAAGCCAGCGACGCCGCCTTGGTGGGCTCGTCCAACCATTGCACCGCCTCGTAACCCGCGTTGGGGCCTAAATAAGGCGCGTCCAGCGTGGCGGCAAACTCTTGCACCGTCTCGGTCACGCCTTGGGCAAAGGCAGACTGGGCGTGCGCGACTTGCAGCGACCACAGGCGCAAGGCAACCTGAGGCACTTGGAATAAATCGCGGATGTTGTCGACCGCCGACTCGGCCAAATGGTCAGGCGGCGTGGCCAACAACTCGCACGACCAGCGGTGCAGCTTGTCGGTGAGGATCATGTTTTCGTTGCCGTGCCGCATCATGTCCATGATGCGGTGCTCCAGTGCCTTGATTTTGTCGCGCAACATTTGCGCCTGCCGCTCTTGCAGGCCCACAGCGCGGTGGCTTTGCGGGTGCGTTAGTTGCACCGTGGCCAAAAGCGAGGCGTGGCGCTCAAAAAAGTCCGGCGTGTTCACCAAGTAGTCGGCGATGTCGTCTTCGGTGATCGGGCTCATGGGCTCGGAAGGGGTCATGTCGGATCTCCAATCGTTCAGAAAAGGGCGTCGGGCACGTCGATGCTGCCCTCAAAAACAGAAGTGGCCGGGCCGGTCATGCGCACCGGGCTGTCGGCTTTGCCAGCCCACTCGATCGTGAGCACGCCGCCATGGGTCTGCACATCGACACGGCTGTCCAACCAGCCTTGGCGAATGCCTGCGACCACCGCCGCACACGCGCCTGTGCCGCAGGCCAAGGTCTCGCCTGCGCCGCGCTCGAACACCCGCAGCCGTATTTGGCTGCGCGAAACGATTTGCATGAAGCCCGCGTTCACCCGGTTGGGAAAAGCCGGGTGCCGCTCGATCAAGGGGCCTTGGGCCAGCACTGGAAAGGTGTCCACATCATCCACGCGCTGCACAGCATGCGGGTTGCCCATCGAGACCACGGCTACCCGCGCAATGCCCAGCTCGCCCAGCGCCAAGTCAAACACCGGCCAGCAATTGACCTGATCGCTGATCAGCCCCATGGGGTCAAAAGGCACGCTGGCCCAGTCAAACACGGGTGCCCCCATGTCCACCGTGACGCGCCCGTCAGGGTCCATGCGCAGCTCAATCTCGCCTTTTTGGACTTTCACGCGCACGGTGCTTTGGTTGGTCAGGCCTTTGTCGCGCACATAGCGCACAAAGCAGCGGGCACCGTTGCCGCAATGCTCCACCTCGCCGCCATCCGCGTTGTGGATCACGTATTCAAAGTCCAGGCCCGGCGCGGGCGAAGGCCGCACCGTGAGGATCTGGTCAGCCCCCACGCCAAAGTGGCGGTCCGCCAAGAATCGGTATTGGGCACGGGTCAAACCCAAGCGGCCCTGGGTTTCATCGAGCACGACAAAATCATTGCCGGCCCCTTGCATTTTGGTAAAGCGGATGTGCATGGCGGCGATTATCGCCCTTGGTCAGCACGCCAAGGGCAGGCCTCGTGTGTGAGCCCCCTGATAATGGGGCATGGCACGCACATCCCAACTCCTGTACCCCCAACGTGAACCCGCGCCCCTGCGCCCAGCCGCCACTGTGCTGCTTTTGCGCGACGGCCCGCAAGGCCTGGAGGTCTTGATGACCCGCCGCGCCACGACGGCCAGTTTTGCGCCAGGCGCGTATGTGTTTCCGGGCGGGGGCATCGATGCCGCCGACACGTTGGCCCACGCCCAAGCCACCCGCCGCCCCCTGCAAAGCGACTTGCACCTGACGCAGGCCATTGCCGCGATCCGCGAGAGTTTTGAGGAACTGGGCATTTTGCTGGCCCGCCATGCCAACGGCCGCTGGGCCGACAACACCGACATCGCGCAACTTGACCGCCAAGCCCCGTTTGCCGCGCAATGCCAAACCCTGGGTTTGACCCTCGCTGCCGAACAGGTCTATGTGCTGGCCCACTGGATCACCGACCGCGACCTGCCACGCCGCTTTGACGTGCCCTTTTTGGTGGCCCGCATGCCCGAAGGCCAAACCCCGGTGGCCGATGAGTCCGAACAGTTTGAACCCGTCTGGGTGCGCCCACAAGACGCGCTGGCACGTCACGAAGCGGGCCAGTTTTTCATCATCTTCCCGACCATCCGCACGCTCGACCGCCTCAAAGCCTTTGCCACCGTAGACGCGGTGCTGCAAGCCTGCGCGGTCAACGACGAGCCGCTTTGGACCAGCTGCCCCCGTGCCGGTTGGCTGGCGGGCAACGAAGCGCGCTACATGGAGCACGAAGCCCCGTTTGGCGAGCTGGCCTTGGTCACCCCCGACGGGCAAATCCACCACCACCTGGACTGGAAAACCGACCAGCCGGTGCCCCTGCTCAAAAACGTGCAGCGCCTGACCGCCCCCAACCCCGGCGTCATGACCGGCCCTGGCACCAACAGCTATTTGGTGGGTGACCCCGACACCGGCTACATCGCCATCGATCCCGGCCCGGCCGACGACGAGCACCTGCAACGCCTGTGGCGTGCGGCGGGCGGGCAAATCAAAGCGATTGTGTGCACCCACTCACATCCGGACCATTCACCCGGCGCAGCGCCCTTGCAGGCGCTTTGCACCCACAAGCCGCCCATCCTCGGCCTGGCCTCCAAACCAACATCCCGCGCCAACAGCCGTTTCACCCCTGAGCGTGAGTTGGCAGATGGCGAAAAACTGGTGCTGCAAGGCATTGGCGTGGACGGCGAGATCACCCACACCTTGCGTGTGGTGCACACCCCCGGCCATGCGGCCAACCACCTGTGCTTGGTGCTCGAAGAAGACGGCCTGCTGTTTTCGGGTGACCATGTGCTCAACGGCAGCACCACCGTGATCGACCCGCCTGACGGCCACATGGGCGACTATTTGGATTCACTGGACAAACTGGCCGCAGCATGCGTGGCCGGTGGCATCGAATTCATCTTGCCCGCGCACGGCCACGTGCTGGGCTTTGCACACCAGGCCATCACGAACCTGAAAGCGCACCGCATGAAGCGCGAGGCCAAAATCGCCGCCGCCATGCAAGCCCTGCCCCAAGGCAGCCTGCAAGAGTGGGTCGAAAAAGCCTACGACGACGTGCCGCCGCGCCTATGGCCGGTGGCCGCCCGGTCCCTGCAAGCGCATGTGGACCACATCCGCGAACAAGCCCTGTCTTGATTCGCTTTGAGTATTTTTGAAAGCATCGATGATTTCCTCTGAAGAAGGCATTCGCCTGGCCAAACGCGTGGCCGCCGAGCAAACCTGCTCCCGCCGCGAAGCCGAAGCCCTGATCGTGGCCGGTGGCGTGCAGGTGGCGGGCAAAGTCGTGACCGACCCGGCACGGCGTGTGCGGCCTGAGCAAACCGTTCAAGTCAACCGCCTGGTCTCCATGGCTGCGCTGGCCCCCATGACGCTGGTGCTGTTCAAACCCGCGCACCGGGTGGCCAACCTGGCCTGGCTGCAAGACACCGTGGGCCTGAAAGCGGCTCAACCCGGACTGTGGGGGCCTGAGCGCCTGGCCAAAATGCTCATGCCCTTGCCGCTGGCCAAACCCACCAGCGGTTTGTGCATTTTTTCAGACGATGTGGGCGTGCTGCGCCATCTGGAAGACCGCCGCAGCCCCATGGAACAAGAATGGATGGCCACCATAGGCGGCGAAGTGCCCGAAAGCCTGGTCAAGGCCTTGAACGGCCCCGGTATCCGGGCCAGCATCAACCGCCAGACCGACAGCATGACCGTGCTGCGCATCGCCGGCAAAGACATCGATGGGCTGGAACTGGGCCGCTGGCTGGACGAACAATGCCCCCTGCAGGACCTGCGCCGCCAACGCGTGGGCCGTCTCAGTTTGGCGCCTTTAGAGGCGGGCCAATGGCGGTCGCTGGAAGGCTACGAGCGTTTCTAATCCACTCAATGTCCAAAAAAAGCTGCATTTACCCTTGAATAATTCCGGTTTATCCCCAATTAAAAAATCAGTCTGAGAAAATGAACGTTCAGTCACCCCTGCACA
>CALBEV010000019.1 GCA_937891045.1 uncultured Burkholderiales bacterium
GGCTGACGTTTGGCGCGAACAGGTCCACACATCCAGCCCACGGCCGTTCAAATTTTGGGCCAGCAGCGCACCCTGCGGGTCATCAACATTGATGACTGCGGCTTGCAAACCTGGCCAGCCAAACAAAGCTTCTTTGGCCGCCCAATAGTGCGCCATGTCACCGTGGTAATCGAGGTGGTCCTGTGTGAAATTGGTGAACACAGCCACCTGGATGCGCGTACCGTCGAGCCGGTGTTCAGCCAATCCGATGGATGAAGCCTCAATGGCGCAATGCGTGACACCGTCATCGACAAACCGCTTGAACTGCCGCTGCAGCAACACCGGATCGGGCGTGGTCATGCCCGTGCTCACCAGCTCAGGCACGCGGCCAACGCCCAAAGTGCCGATCAGGCCGCAAGCATGCCCCAGCAAAGGCGAAGACATGGCCTGCGCCAGCCACCAGGCCACTGAAGTCTTGCCGTTAGTGCCCGTGACCGCCAGTACGCCAAGCGCTTGGCTTGGCTGCTCGTAATAAGCATCGGCGACCCGCCCCGTTTGTGCTTTCAGCTCAGGCATCGCAGCCAAGCACGGCAGCGCATCGGACGGCAGCGCTGCAAGCCACGGCTCATGGCCTTGGGCTTCCATCAAGCAAGCTGTAGCGCCTTGCGCCAAAGCCTGTGACACATAACGCCGACCGTCGGTGGCAGCCCCTGGCCATGCAATGAAACCATCGCCGGGCTGTACCAAGCGGCTGTCGGTGCGCAGCTCACCCGTCACACAGCCGCGCAACCAGCGGGCCGCGTCTTGAGCGTTGTGCAGGGTGCGCATCAAAACGACTCCTCCACCGCTTTGGCCACAATTTGCGGCTTGACCGCCATGTCGGGCTGCACGCCCATCAGGCGCAGGGTTTGCTGCACTGTTTGACTGAACACCGGCCCTGCTACAGCCCCACCGTAGAAAACGCCGTTAGAAGGCTCGTCGACCATCACCGCCACCACAATCCGCGGCTGCTCAATAGGGGCAATGCCCACAAAAAAGCTGCGGTACTTTTTGCTGGCGTAGCCCTTGCCTTTTTGCTTGCGTGCGGTGCCCGATTTCCCACCCACCGAATACCCAATGGTTTGGGCCAGTGGCCCGGTGCCACCTGGGCCCGCTGCCATCTGCAGCATCTTGCGCATGGCCATGGCATTTTTCGCGCTGATCACGCGGGTTCCGGCCACGGGTTGGTCCGTCTTCATCAAGGTCGTCGGCACGACTTCGCCGTCACGGGCAAACACGGTGTAGGCCCGCGCGACTTGCAGCAAGCTGCCCGAGACTCCGTAGCCGTAGCTCATGGTGGCTTGCTCAACCGGACGCCACGATTTGTAGGGCCGCAAACGGCCACTGACCACCCCCGGAAAAGGCAAAGTGGGCTTTTGCCCAAATCCCACTTCTGAGAACATTTCCCACATCTCACGCGCAGGCATCTGCATTGCGATCTTGACGGTGCCCACGTTGCTGGATTTTTGTATCACCTCATTGACCGTGAGCAAGCCGTGCGGGTGGGCATCGCTGATGGTGGAGCCCGTGATGTTGATCCGCCCAGGTGCGGTCTGGATTTGCGTCTCAGGCTTGACCAAACCTTTTTCCAGGGCCAGCGCCACCGTGAACGGCTTCATGGTGGAGCCCGGCTCAAAGGTGTCGGTCAGCGCGCGGTTACGCAGTTGCTCGCCGCTGAGGTTGACACGTTTGTCAGGCGAATAGCTTGGGTAATTGGCCAATGCCAAAATTTCACCCGTTTGGGTATCCAAAACCACCACACTGCCTGCCTTGGCTTTGTGCTCCGTGATCGCATCACGCAAGGTTTGGTAGGCGTAGAACTGCACTTTGCTGTCGATGCTCAGCTGCAAATCTTGACCATCCTCTGGCTGCACGGTCTCACCCACCGCTTCAACCACGCGGCCAAGTCGGTCCTTGATGACCCGACGCGAACCCGCCTGGCCTGCCAGTTGCTTTTGAAAAACCAGTTCAACGCCCTCTTGCCCTTTGTCTTCGACGTTGGTGAAGCCCACAACATGGGCGGAAGCCTCGCCTTCAGGGTAGACCCGTTTGTACTCTTTGATGTCGAACACGCCCTTGATGCCCAAGTCCAAAATTTGCTTGGCCACAGGCTCGTCCATTTGGCGGCGCAACCAAACAAAGGTTTTTTCATCGTCCAGAAGCTTTTTGTCCAGCTCCGCTGTCGTCATGCCCAGCAAGCGGGCCAGTTGGCGCAATTTGGCTGGGTCGCGGTCGATGCTTTCAGGGCTGGCCCAAATGCTGGGCGCTGGCACACTGGAAGCCAGCAACACGCCATTGCGATCCAGCACACGGCCTCGGTTCGCGGGCAAGCTCAAGGTGCGCGCAAAACGCACTTCGCCTTGGCGAATGAAGAAATCGTTGTCAATGACCTGCACATGCGCAGCCCGCCCGACCAGGGCGATAAAACCCAAAGCCATCGCCGCCACAATCAGTTTGCTGCGCCAGACAGGCGTCTTGCTGGCCAGCAATGGGCTGGACGTCAATTGAACACTGCGGCTGTGGTTCACTTCGCCGCCCCTGTTTGAATGGATGTCGAGACCGCGTCCAATGCGCCATTGCCCGAAACGTAGCGGGTAATAGCCGGCGAGGCTGCGCGCATTTGCAATTGCTGGCGAGCGATTTTTTCAACCCGCAAAGGCGCGGCTTGGGCGCGGCGCTCAACGTCGAGACGGTCTTGATCGACCGCCAAGCGCTTGCTTTCTTGACGCGCGGTCTCCAAAGCCATGAACATGCGGCGTGACTCGTAATGGCTGTGCACCAGCCACAGAGCACTGGTGACCGTGGCGATCAGCAGCAGCAAACTGAGCCGGGTCATGCGGGCACCTCGGTGCGCTCGGCCATGCGCATGATGGCACTGCGTGAGCGCGGGTTGCCGCGCACTTCTGATTCGCTTGGGCGCACACGCCCTTGCGCTTTTAAGCGCATCTTCACGGGCTCGGCAAAGGGCACGCGGCGGTCCACCACCTCCTTGGAGTGCTTGGCGATGAACTGCTTGACGATGCGGTCCTCCAGCGAATGAAAGCTGATGACCACCAAGCGACCACCCGGGGCCAGCACCCGCAAACTGCCCTCTAGCGCCTGTTCGAGCTCTTCAAGTTCGGCATTGATGAAAATCCGAAAAGCCTGAAATGTCCGCGTGGCGGGGTTTTGCCCCGGCTCGCGGGTTTTGACCGTGTCAGCCACGAGCTGGGCCAAATCGGAGGTGCTTGATATTGGGCCCCGCTCCTCTCGGCGAGCCACAAGCGCCTTTGCAATCTGAAAAGCAAACCGTTCTTCGCCATAGTCACGTATCACCTCCGTGATTTGATCCACCTCTGCGGTGGCCAGCCAGTCGGCCACACTTTGACCGCGCGTGGTGTCCATGCGCATGTCCAGTGGGCCCTCAAAACGAAAAGAAAAACCCCTCTCGGGGCTGTCGATCTGGGGAGAGCTGATGCCCAAGTCCATCAGCACACCGTCGACACTGCCGGCGGGCAGCTCACCGAGGTGAGAAAAAGCATCGTGCCGAATAACGAACCGCTCATCTTCAATCCGCTGGGCTTCGGCAATGGCTTCCAAGTCACGGTCAAAGGCTTGCAAACGTCCTTGCGCAGACAAACGAGACAAGATCAGGCGTGAATGACCGCCACGGCCAAATGTGGCGTCCACATAAGTACCATCGGCCCCGGCTGCGGCTTGGAACAATTCGTCCACCGCTTCGTTCAAAAGCACGGTGGTGTGGGTCAGTGCGGTGTCGGTCATGGCGTTCAGAAGGAAAAGTCTTTGAACACGTCAGGCATCTCACCTTGCATGGCCTGCGCTTCTTGCGCGTCGTAAGTGGTTTTGTCCCACAGCTCAAAGTGATTGCCCATGCCCAGCAGCATGGTGTCTTTGGCAATACCGGCCGCCTGGCGCAATTCGGGCGAGATCAGCACGCGCCCGGTGCCGTCCATCTCCACATCCATGGCATTGCCCAAAAAGATGCGCTTCCACCACTGGGCCGACATGGGCAACTCGGCAATGCGCTCACGGAACTTTTCCCATTCGGGGCGGGGAAACACCATCAGGCAGCCATGCGGGTGCTTGGTGATCGTCAGCTGGCCCTGTGCCGTGGCGCTCAAGACGTCACGGTGCCGAGTCGGCACAGACAGCCGCCCCTTGGCATCCAGACTCAGCGATGAAGCCCCTTGAAACACGGCGAAGACCCTTTGGTGTGGAAAAAGCACATCAGTGGCACTAACTCCCACTTAATTGCACTTTTTTGCACTGTATCAGGAAATGAACACCAACCAAAGGGTGTAGATCGTTTTTTTTCAATGAAATCAAGGGCTTAGCACCCATACTGAACCTCAGTTGAATTTAAATTTCTTTCAAAATTAAACACTTACACGAGGCATTGAAAGTAAGACCTCAAGGAGTAAAAAAATCAAAAACAACAAAGTCGTTGGATGCAAAACACCCACTAAATTTAACAAT
>CALBEV010000020.1 GCA_937891045.1 uncultured Burkholderiales bacterium
CAACCTTCCATCATCTTGCTTAGGAGCTTCTCATGGAACACGTACTTGGTTTAGTCGCACTGGCCTCAGGTCTGATCATTGGCTTGGGCGCCATTGGTGCTTGTATTGGTATTGGCATCATGGGTAGCAAATACCTTGAAGCTGCTGCTCGTCAGCCCGAATTGATGAACGAATTGCAAACCAAAATGTTTTTGCTGGCAGGTTTGATTGACGCGGCTTTCTTGATTGGCGTTGGTATCGCCATGATGTTTGCCTTCGCCAATCCCTTCGTCTTGAAGTAATTCTTGCCACAACCCTTAGAGAGGTGTTGACGTGAGCATCAACGCAACCCTGTTCGTTCAAGCCATTGTTTTTGCCATTTTGGTGTGGTTCACGATGAAATTCGTGTGGCCGCCCATCGCAACCGCTTTGGATGAACGCGCCGAAAAAATTGCCCATGGTTTGAAAGCCGCTGAGCACGCCCAAATCGAACTGACCAACGCTCACAAGCATGTTGAAGTCGAGTTGGCGAAAAACCGCAATGATGCAGCAGCCCGCATCGCGGACGCTGAGCACAGGGCGGCCATCATCATCGAAGAGGCCAAGCACAAAGCGACGGAAGAGGCGAACAAAATCATCGCTGCCGCTCACCTTGAATCCGAGCAAGCCTTGCTCAAGGCCAAGGAAGGGCTGCGTGACCACGTGGCGGTATTGGCCATCAAAGGGGCCGAGCAAATTCTGCGCAAAGAAGTCAATGCCAGTGTGCATGCCGACTTGTTGGGCAGATTGAAGTCGGAACTTTGAGGACGCATCATGGCTGAACTCGCTACCATTGCCCGCCCTTACTCTGAAGCTTTGTTTCAGGTGGTCAAGGCCGATGCCGCCAAAGCTGCAGAATGGCTGGACGATTTGGCGGTGGTTGCTGCAGACCCTGGTTTGCTGCAATACGCCCATGACCCCAAAGTCACCCATGCCCAAGTATTGGATTTGATCGCCCAAGTCGGCCCCAAATCTTTGCCAGCAGCAGCGGTGAACCTTCTCGCCATCTTGGTTGACAACGGACGCTTGGCGGTCTTGCCTGAAATTGCCCGTCACTTTCATGTGTTGGTGGACGCTTTGACAGGCGTGCGCCAAGCGGTGGTGCACAGTGCATTTCCCATCGAGGGCGCTGCCCTTGACGATTTGACCAAAGTGATTGAAAAACGCTTTGGCAGCAAACTCACTGTGCAAGTGGCTCTTGAGCCCGAGCTCATTGGGGGCGTACGTGTGGTGGTCGGCGACGAGGTGCTCGACACCTCCGTCAAAGCCCGTTTGGAACAAATGAAAGTCGCGCTGACAGCCTGAGCAATCCCGCTCATGCACGTTGGCCTCACATAGGAAGAAGGAAAGAGTCATGCAACTCAATCCCGCAGAAATTTCTCAACTCATCAAAACCCGCATCGAGGGTTCAAGCGGCAACACGAATGTGCGCAACCAAGGCACCGTGATTTCCGTGACCGATGGTATTTGCCGCATCCATGGTTTGTCCGATGTGATGCAAGGCGAGATGCTTGAGTTCCCCAACAACACCTTCGGCCTGGCGCTGAACCTCGAGCGCGACTCTGTCGGCGCGGTGATTTTGGGTGAGTACGAGCATATCTCTGAAGGCGACACGGTCAAATGCACCGGCCGTATTTTGGAAGTGCCTGTGGGCCCCGAACTGATTGGCCGCGTGGTCAACGCTTTGGGTCATCCCATCGACGGCAAAGGTCCGATCAACGCCAAGATGACCGACGTGATTGAAAAAGTCGCTCCTGGTGTGATTGCCCGTCAATCTGTGGACCAGCCTATGCAAACTGGCTTGAAGTCGATCGACTCCATGGTGCCAGTGGGCCGTGGTCAGCGCGAATTGATCATTGGTGACCGTCAGACCGGGAAAACCGCTGTTGCGATTGACGCCATCATCAATCAAAAAGGTCAGCACATGACCTGTATTTATGTGGCCATTGGTCAAAAGGCCTCGTCTATCAAAAACGTGGTGCGCTCTTTGGAAAAAGCGGGCGCCATGGACTACACCATCGTGGTGGCTGCCTCGGCCTCTGAATCAGCCGCGATGCAGTACGTGTCGGCCTATTCAGGTTGCACCATGGGCGAGTACTTTCGCGACCGCGGTCAAGACGCACTGATTGTGTATGACGATTTGTCCAAGCAAGCGGTGGCTTACCGTCAAGTATCTTTGTTGTTGCGCCGTCCACCAGGCCGCGAAGCCTACCCCGGCGACGTGTTTTATTTGCACAGCCGTTTGCTCGAGCGTGCAGCCCGCGTGAACGCCGACTATGTAGAAGCTTTCACCAAAGGTGAAGTCAAAGGCAAAACCGGCTCACTCACAGCGCTGCCCATCATTGAAACCCAGGCGGGTGACGTGTCGGCCTTTGTGCCCACCAACGTGATCTCCATCACCGACGGTCAAATCTTCTTGGAAACCTCGTTGTTCAATGCAGGTGTCAGGCCAGCCATCAATGCCGGTATTTCAGTCTCACGTGTTGGTGGTGCAGCACAAACCAAGCTGGTGAAGAGCCTGTCAGGTGGTATTCGTACCGACTTGGCCCAATACCGCGAATTGGCCGCGTTTGCGCAGTTCGCATCCGACTTGGATGAGGCCACCCGCAAGCAGCTGGATCGTGGCGCTCGCGTGACTGAATTGTTGAAGCAGCCCCAATACAGCCCGCTGCCCATCAGCTTGATGGCCGCTACTTTGTATGCCGCTAATAAAGGCTTCTTGGATGACATCGAAGTCAACCAAGTACTGCATTTTGAAGCTGGCTTGCACCATCATTTGAAAGACAAGTGCGCAGCCTTGTTGGCCAAAATGGAAAAAGACAAAGCCATGGACAAAGATGCTGAAGCTGATTTGGTGAAGGCCATTGAAGCCTTCAAAAAGTCCTTTGTTTAAACGCCATCAAGCAGCAAGGAGCACTTCATGGCAGTAGGCAAGGAAATACGCGGCAAGATCAAATCGGTGGAAAACACCAAGAAGATCACCAAGGCCATGGAAATGGTGGCGGCGTCCAAAATGCGCAAGGCGCAAGAACGCATGCGTGCGGCGCGTCCTTACAGCGAAAAGGTGCGCAACATCGCCAGCCATTTAGGGCAAGCCAACCCCGAGTATGTTCACCCGTTCATGAAAATCCACGATGCCAAAGCCACGGGCTACATCGTGGTGACCACCGACAAAGGATTGTGCGGTGGCATGAACACCAATATTTTGCGTGCCCTGACCCATCGTTTCAAAGACCTCCAATCCGCTGGCGCCACCCCCCAAACGGTGGCCATTGGCAACAAAGGCTTGGGTTTTTTAAACCGTGTCGGCGCACCCGTGTTGGCGCAAGTCACCCAATTGGGTGACAAGCCGCATCTGGAAAAACTCATTGGCGCCGTCAAGGTCATGATGGATGCTTACACGGAAGGCAAACTTGATGCGGTGTATCTGTGCTACACCAAGTTCATCAACACCATGAAGCAAGAACCGGTCATCGAGCAATTGCTGCCCTTGTCGGATCACAAGATGCAAGCCGAAACACGGGCTGCAGGCAGCTACGCATGGGACTACTTGTACGAACCCGATGCACCCACGGTGATTGACGATTTGCTCGAGTTGTACATCGAGTCCTTGGTCTATCAAGCTGTGGCTGAAAACATGGCCTCTGAACAATCTGCCCGCATGGTGGCCATGAAGGCAGCCACGGACAACGCAGGCAATGTCATTGGCGAACTCAAACTCATTTACAACAAAACCCGTCAAGCAGCGATCACGAAGGAATTGTCCGAAATCGTGGCCGGTGCAGCGGCGGTGTAACCCTATTTATTTTTGGAGCAAATCAACATGGCTCAGGCAATGACCAACGCAGGTATTCAAGGAAAAATCGTCCAATGTATTGGCGCCGTGGTGGACGTGGAGTTTCCTCGCGATCACATGCCGCGCATCTATGACGCGCTCAAACTCGAAGGTTCAGCTTTGACCTTGGAAGTGCAACAGCAGTTGGGTGACGGTATCGTGCGCACCATTGCTTTGGGCACCTCTGACGGTTTGCGCCGCGGCTTGATGGTCACCAACACCGGTGCGGCCATCACTGTGCCGGTGGGTAAAGCCACGCTGGGCCGCATCATGGACGTGTTGGGTTCACCCATCGACGAACGTGGTCCCGTTGACCAAACCCAAACAGCCTCGATCCACCGCAAAGCTCCGGCTTACGACGAACTCAGCCCTTCTCAAGAACTGCTGGAAACCGGCATCAAGGTGATTGACTTGGTCTGTCCCTTCGCCAAAGGCGGCAAGGTCGGTTTGTTCGGTGGCGCGGGTGTGGGCAAAACCGTGAACATGATGGAACTGATCAACAACATCGCCAAGGCGCACAGCGGTTTGTCGGTGTTTGCTGGTGTGGGTGAACGTACCCGTGAAGGCAATGACTTCTATCACGAGATGGCCGACTCAGGCGTGGTGAACTTGGCAAACTTGGAAGAATCCAAAGTGGCCATGGTTTACGGTCAGATGAACGAGCCGCCCGGCAACCGTTTGCGCGTGGCGCTGACTGGCTTGACCATCGCCGAATCCTTCCGCGACGAAGGCAAAGATGTGCTGTTCTTCGTGGACAACATCTACCGTTACACCTTGGCCGGTACCGAAGTGTCCGCGCTGTTGGGTCGCATGCCTTCTGCTGTGGGCTACCAACCAACCCTCGCCGAAGAAATGGGTCGTTTACAAGAGCGGATCACGTCCACCAAAGTCGGCTCTATCACGTCTATCCAAGCCGTTTACGTGCCAGCCGATGACTTGACCGATCCGTCGCCTGCCACCACCTTCGCCCACTTGGACTCCACCGTGGTGTTGTCTCGTGATATTGCTTCTCTGGGTATCTATCCTGCGGTGGACCCTTTGGATTCCACCAGTCGACAGCTCGATCCCTTGGTGGTTGGCACCGACCACTATGAAACCGCTCGTGCGGTTCAAGGGACCTTGCAGCGCTACAAAGAATTGCGTGACATCATTGCCATTTTGGGCATGGATGAATTGGCCCCAGAAGACAAATTGGCTGTGGCCCGCGCTCGGAAAATCCAGCGTTTCCTGAGCCAGCCTTTCCACGTGGCAGAGGTGTTCACCGGTTCACCTGGTAAGTACGTCACCTTGTCTGAAACCATCCGCGGCTTCAAGATGATTGTGGCTGGCGAATGCGATCACATGCCAGAACAAGCGTTCTACATGGTGGGCACCATCGACGAGGCCATCGAAAAAGCCAAGAAAATTTGATGCAGGTTGGCAGCCAACGCACCTGACAAGGAAACCCCATGAAAACCATGCAAGTTGATGTGGTCAGTGCCGAAGAACTGATTTACTCGGGCGAGGCCACTTTCGTGGCATTGCCAGGTGAAGTTGGTGAACTTGGTATTTATCCCCGCCACACACCGCTGATCTCGCGCATCAAAGCCGGTTCGGTGCGCATCCAAAAACCCGACGGTGAAGAAGAGTTTGTGTTTGTCGCTGGCGGTATTTTGGAGATCCAGCCCAATGGTGTGACCGTCTTGTCTGACACCGCAGTGCGCGGTGCCGACTTGGACGAAGAGCGTGCCAATGCCGCCAAAAAGGCGGCGGAGGAACACCTCAAAAACGCCAAATCTGATGTGGACTTGGCAGCCGCTCAAGCGGAGCTGTACGTGTTTGCTGCGCAATTGGCCGCGTTGCGCAAATACCGAAGTAAAAAATAATTGCCCAAGGCCAAGCTTCAAGCAGCCACCATCGGCGGCACGGCCGATGAAATTGAAGCGGCCTTTTACGAAGCCTTGCGAACCGGCGATGTCACTCGCCTGATGGCCTGTTGGGCTGACGAAGACGACATTGTTTGTGTGCATCCCGGCGGCCCTCGTTTGTTGGGGGCTGAAAGCATCCGCAATTCTTTTGACACCATGTTTGCCAACGGTGTCATCAACGCACACCCAGAGCATGTGCGCAAAGTGGAATCCATCACCAGTGCCATGCACAACCTGGTGGAGCGCATTGAACTGCACACACCTGAGGGTGATGCTGTGGCCTATGTGGTCGCCACCAATATTTACATGCGGACCCCGCAAGGTTGGCGCATGGTTGCGCACCACGCCAGCCCGGGCACACAGCAAGAAATGCTGGCGCACATTGAATCTTTGCCTTCAGTTTTGCACTGAAACATGGACGACTTGGTCCATCAAGCGATGCGCAAATGGCCGAATGTGCCAGCTTGCTACGGCTGGTTGGGATTAGACGATCGAGGCGACTGGTACATGCGCGACGATGCAGTGCAAGCGTTGGGACCTTTCCCCCAAGCCAAAGGCAGCAAACTGGTGCACACCAAGCTGATTGAATTCATCCAGCGCAACTACACGCATGATGAGCACGGTGCTTGGTATTTCCAAAACGGCCCCCAGCGTGTATTTGTAGAGTTGGCATCTGCGCCATTTGTTTGGCGCATTCATGACGACGGGCGTGTCACCGATGGGGGTCTTGTCGTCCAACAAGTGCAGCACTGTGTTGTGGACGAAACGGGGCGCGTTTATTTAAGCACCCCTCAGGGTTTAGGCCTGGTTCACAGCCAAGACGTCTTGCTGGCGGCAACGGCATTGGAAGAAAAACGCTGGCCAGAAAAAAAAATGCTTGCCAGCAAACTGGCAAGCACGTACGGTTTTGTCATCAGCCCGCAAGAGCGGAATGGGCTAGTTAGTTAGCTGCAGCAGGTGGTGTTGGATCCACAAACTTGCCGCCGCTCCCATTGGCCAAGTAAACGACAGATCGAGCGATCTCATAGTCGTTGTGTTCTCCACCAGCTTGAGCGCCCATCGCATTTTTGCCTTTGAGTGCCGAGTTCAACAAAGCAGCATAGCCCGTTTTGATGCGTGGCGCCCAAGCCGCCGTATCGCCCAACTTCGGCGCACCCGCCGCACCACTCAGGTGACAAGCGCCACACTGCGCCTTGAAAACCTCTTCACCAGTCTTTGCAGGCCGATTGGCATCTTTGACCTGTACAGCGCCAACCTTTTGAATGCGGGCAGCAACCGCCTCACTGCTGTTGTCAGCGCCAGCGGATGGCTTGTTTTGGGCGTCAATGAAGTAGACCAATCCTATGATGACAAAAATGGGCACAACAAAAGACAAGAAAACCACAGCTAAAAATTGCTTGGGTGTTTTGACTGGTCCGGTGTGGGCTTCTTCGTGCTGATCGCTCATGATGACTTTCTTTGAAAGGGGATAAAAAGCATGGGAAATTATAGCCATCCAATGATTTCCACAAGGCTGACAAAGATGGGTGTGCTGCTAGAAACAGAGCGACACCTACAATAGAGGCATGCGGCTGTAGCTCAGTGGATAGAGTATTGGCCTCCGAAGCCAAGGGTCGTGGGTTCGATCCCCGCCAGCCGCACCATCAATTCCTTGGGCTTCGCAGCTCGCCAAATTGATCAGCCAAATAAGTTTCTGCGTGCTCCAAAATAAAGTAGCGAAAAGCCTCCGCTGCCGGTGAAAGCATTTTGGACATCATGTGCACCACGTTCCAGGCCCTCACCATGGGGGTTTGGTGCACATCCAAAATACACAACTGTTGAGCTTGGATCTCCAAGGCAATCGTGTGTTGGGATAAAAAACTCAAACCTAAATTGGCTTTCACCGCTTGTTTGATGGCGTCATTGCTTTGCAGCTCCATGGTGAAACGCGGCTGGAATCGTGCTTGTGTGAAGAAAGCCTCCATCGATGTTCGAGTGCCAGAGCCTTGCTCGCGAACAATGAAGGATTGCTGGCGCAAATCTTCCGCACGAAGACCTTTTTCGCTCGCAAGCGGATGCTTGGGCGAAGCTACAAACACCAAGGGGTTGGCGGCAAAAGGCTCGGAACGGGTGGACATTTCAGAAGGGGGCCGACCCATGATGGCAATATCCACCTCGCTGTTGCTGAGCCATTGAATCAGGTTGCGACGGTTGCCCACATTCAGCACCAACTCAATCCCCTCGTGTTGCTTCAGAAACTCGCTCAGCAGAGCGGGAATGAAATAAGTGGTCGTGTCCACCATGCCAATCGTGAGTTTGCCGGTCTCGATCCGCTGCAAACGGGCGGCAGCGTCTTCGGCATCTTTGAGCAAAGCGAGCATTTTGCGGGTGTACACCAGCATGTACTCGCCACTGGTGGTCAAAGACACTTTGCGGCCTTGACGCTCAAACAGTGGCATCCCCACTTCTGCCTCTAACTCCTTGATTTGCATAGTGATTGCAGGCGCAGACACATGCAAAATCTCGGCAGCTTTGGCAAAACTCAGGTGCTTGGCGACTGCATTGAACATCCGCAATTGGCGAAAAGTAGCGTTTTTCAAATAAGAAAAGCTGAATTGAAAGCTTTGAAAATGTGAATTTACTTATTCTGCCATCTTTTTTAAAGTCTTCACATCTTCAAACCAAACGGAGTTTTTGATGACCGCAAGCACCCAGATCACCGATGTCAAGAAGCGCTACAGCGCTGGCGTATTGAAATACAAGCAAATGGGCTATTGGATGCCCGACTATGTCCCTTCTGACACGGACACCATTTGCTTGTTTCGCATCACGCCACAAGAGGGTGTCGATCCGGAAGAGGCCGCAGCGGCGGTGGCCGGCGAGTCATCAACCGCTACTTGGACCGTGGTCTGGACCGATCGCTTGAGTGCATGCGACAGTTACCGCGCCAAGGCCTACAAAGTAGAGGCTGTGCCTGGCCGGCCAGGCGAGTACTTTGCTTGGGTCGCCTATGACTTGATCCTGTTTGAAGAAGGGTCGATTGCCAATATGACCGCCTCTTTGATTGGCAACGTTTTTTCGTTCAAGCCGCTCAAAGCCGCTCGGTTGGAAGACATCCGCATTCCAGTGGCCTACATCAAAACCTTCAAAGGCCCACCCACTGGTTTGATCGTCGAGCGTGAGCGCTTGGACAAATTTGGCCGCCCTTTGTTGGGCGCCACCACCAAACCCAAGCTGGGTTTGTCCGCCCGCAACTACGGCCGCGTGATTTACGAGGGCCTCAAAGGCGGACTCGACTTCATGAAGGACGATGAGAACATCAACTCACAACCGTTCATGCACTGGCGGGATCGTTTCTTGTATGTGATGGACGGCGTGAACAAGGCGCAGGCCGTCACCGGTGAAGTCAAAGGCTCTTATCTGAACGTCACCGCGGGGACAATGGAGCAGATGTATGAGCGAGCTGAATTTGCACGCGACTTGGGCAGCGTGATCATCATGGTCGATTTGGTGATTGGCTATACCGCCATTCAATCCATGGCGGAATGGTGCCGAAAAAATGACATGATCATGCACATGCACCGAGCCGGTCACGGCACCTACACACGTCAGAAAAACCATGGCGTGAGCTTCCGCGTGATCGCCAAATGGCTGCGATTGGCCGGTTGCGACCACTTGCACACTGGGACAGCGGTGGGCAAGCTCGAGGGCGATCCCATGACGGTCCAAGGCTACTACAACGTTTGCCGCGACAGCTACACCAAAACAGACTTACAGCGCGGTTTGTTCTTCGACATGGACTGGGCCGATACCAAGAAAGTCATGCCCGTCGCATCAGGTGGTATCCATGCCGGACAAATGCACCAACTCATCGACCTGTTTGGCGACGATGTGGTCTTGCAATTCGGCGGCGGCACCATCGGCCATCCACAAGGCATCCAAGCCGGTGCGGTGGCCAACCGCGTGGCTTTGGAGGCCATGGTCAAGGCACGCAACGAAGGTAAAAACATCCTGGAAGAAGGCCCCACTATTTTGAAAAATGCTGCCAAGGGTTGTACGCCTTTGCAAGCAGCACTCGATACCTGGGGTGACATCAGCTTCAATTACCAGTCCACCGACAGCAGCGACTATGCCGTCACCCCATCTGTAGCTTGAAACGAAGGAATACACACCATGTTGACCAATCCAACCGGAAAAGTAACCCAAGGCCAGTTCAGCTTTTTGCCAGACCTGACAGATGCTGAAATCAGCATGCAAATCCAATACGGCCTCAATAAAGGATATGCATGGAGCGTCGAGTACACCGATGACGTGCATCCGCGCAATACCTATTGGGACATGTTTGGCATGCCCATGTTTGACTTGAAAGACCCCGCAGGCGTTTTGTTGGAAGTCAATACTTGCCGCAAAACATTCCCCAACCACTACATTCGATTGATGGCATTTGATTCCACCCGTGGCATCGAGTCCGTGGCGATGAGCTTTATCGTGCATCGTCCGCCCCATGAGACAGGTTTCCGACTAGAGCGTCAGGAAGTACAGGGCCGCAGTTTGCGTTACACCACGCACGGCTACCCGATGGACAAGCCCGAAAACAGCCGCTATGGCAAATGATTGAAAGCCAGGCTTGACAATGAACGCACCTGCCTACAACCTGCCCGGTATCACCACCAAGCCAGCCATGGGTGCCAGTGCAGCACCTGTGGCTTCTGTCAATGACACAGGTGCACGGACTGTGGCGGAAGTCATGGCTCAAACCCAAGTACAACAGGTGATGGACGCTTTAGACCATGACCTGGTTGGTTTAAAGCCTGTGAAGACCCGCATCCGTGACATCGCCGCTTTGCTGGTGATTGACCGCTTGCGCATGAACCTGGGGTTGGCGGCTCAAGCACCATCCTTGCACATGAGCTTCACAGGCAACCCCGGCACGGGCAAAACCACCGTCGCCATGCGCATGGCGCAAATTCTGCACGAATTGGGCTATGTGCGAAGCGGTCACTTGGTGGCGGTCACGCGGGATGACTTGGTCGGCCAATACATTGGCCACACCGCACCCAAAACCAAAGAAGTGCTGAAAAAGGCCATGGGCGGCGTGCTCTTCATTGACGAGGCCTACTACTTGTATCGGCCTGAAAACGAACGGGATTATGGCCAAGAGGCGATTGAAATATTGCTGCAAGTGATGGAAAACCAGCGCGATGATTTGGTGGTGATATTGGCCGGCTACAAAGACCGCATGGACACCTTTTTTCAATCCAACCCGGGCATGAATTCACGCATTGCACACCACATTGAATTCCCTGACTACGCTGAAGATGAGTTGGCGCAAATCGCTCATCACATGCTGGAGTTCCAAAATTACAAATTGGATGAGGAGGCCCAACTCGCCTTTGAACGCTATTTGCAATTGCGCAAACAGCAACCTCATTTTGCCAATGCCCGAAGTGTTCGCAACGCGCTAGAGCGTGCCCGTTTGCGACAAGCCAGCCGCTTGTTTGCCAACCCCCATCAAGAGTTAACTGCAGAAGATTTGTCCACTTTACGCGCCCAAGATATTTTGGCCAGTCGCGTTTTCCAAACCACGAAGGCAAGTTCATGAGCCATTTGCAGGCCCTGATTTTTGACGTTGATGGCACCTTGGCCGATACCGAGCAGGTTCACATGACCTCCTTCAACCAAGCCTTTGCTGAAGAAGGTTTGGATTGGCATTGGGATGTGGCGCTGTACACAGAATTGCTGAAAATCTCGGGTGGGAAAGAACGCATGCGGCACTATTGGATGCAGCGTCACCCCGACATGAAGGTGATCGATGGGGGTGCACTCCATGACACGATTGAGCGCTTGCACGCTATCAAAACAGCAGCTTACGAAGCGGCTGTGCAGCAAGGCCATGTTCAATTGCGTCCTGGCGTGTTGGGTTTGATTGAAGCGGCCCATGCTGAAGGATTGCGATTGGCAATTGCCACCACCACCTCGCCGGTCAATATTGCCGTGCTCTTGCGCGGAGCCATCGGCCTCCATTGGAAAGACCTGTTTGTGGTGATTGAAGACGCCTCGACCGCGCCGAAGAAAAAACCACATCCTCAGGTTTACACCCAAACCTTGACGCGCTTGGGCTTGCCTGCCAAAGCCTGCTTGGCGTTTGAAGACTCCAACAATGGATTGCAAGCATCCATGGGCGCGGGCCTGGCCACCATCATCACACCCACCAGTTTCACGGCAGACCAAGACTTCAAGGGCGCGGCCAAGCTGCTGCCCAATTTGGATGGCGTGAGCTTGGCGCAGTTGCGCGAATGGCATACGCAAAACCAACCTTAAGACAGGAAGAACAGATGCCATTGCGCTACCGAACCACTTTGACACAGTATTTGATTCAAGAGCGTCGACGCTTTCCTGACTCCAAGGGAGACTTCAATGCGTTGATCTTGGATGTGGCCTTGGCTTGCAAAGCCATTGCCCGCGCTGTATCAATGGGTGAATTGGGTGGTGTTTATGGTGACCATGCGCCTGAAGCTGGTGGCTCCATCAATGTGCAAGGTGAAACACAAAAGAAACTGGATGTTTTGAGCAATGACTTGTTTGTTCGAATGAACCAGTGGGGCGGCCATTTGGCGGGCATGGCATCGGAGGAAATGTCCGAGCCCTATCAAATTCCGTCGCAACATCCTCGCGGCAAATACCTGTTGGTGTTTGACCCTCTGGATGGCTCTAGCAACATTGATGTGAATGTTTCGGTGGGCAGTATTTTTTCTGTCTTGCGTGCGCCGCAAGAAGCCATAGACAGCGGCCGTGACATCACAGCGCAAGATTTGTTGCAAACTGGTGCCACCCAAGTAGCCGCTGGCTATGCGCTTTATGGCCCCACCACCATGCTGGTGTTGACCGTGGGAAATGGCGTGGTGGGATTCACACTGGACCCGAATTTGGGCGAGTACATGCTGACCCACCCAGCCTTGAAAGTACCCGAAGACACCCAAGAATTTGCCATCAACGCCTCCAACAGCCGTTTCTGGGAATCACCCATCAAGCGTTATGTGGATGAATGTTTGGCAGGCAAATCGGGGCCAAGGGGCAAAGACTTCAACATGCGTTGGATCGCTTCCATGGTGGCCGAGGCGCACCGCATTTTGATGCGTGGCGGTGTTTTCATGTACCCCCGCGACACCAAAGATCCAAGCAAACCGGGACGCCTGCGTTTGCTTTATGAGGCCAACCCGATTGGCATGGTCATGGAGCAGGCCGGTGGCC
Organism: uncultured Burkholderiales bacterium; assembly: GCA_937891045.1. Next base: position 12,991 of record CALBEV010000020.1, read on the forward strand.
GAGCCAGCACGGGACGCGAGCCGATGCTGTCGGTTCAGCCAAGTGATTTACATCAGCGTATTGGTTTGGTGTTTGGTTCTAAAAACGAAGTAGAGCGGATTGAGCAATACCACCATGAACCGCTTGAAAAAGAACACAACACGCCGCTGTTTGCCGAGCGAACCTTGTTTCGCGATTGATTGATTACTGAAAGTCTGAGCCATGTCTGTCAAACACCCCATCATTGCCATCACCGGTTCGTCAGGTGCCGGTACCACCTCGGTCACCCGCACCTTTGAAAACATTTTTCGGCGTGAAAAGGTCACCGCTGCCATCATCGAGGGTGACAGCTTTCACCGCTACGACCGCTTAGAAATGCGCAAAAGAGCGGCTGAGGCTGAAAAGCAGGGGAATAACAATTTCAGCCACTTTGGTCCGACCACCAACTTGTTCTCGGAGTTGGAAACCTTGTTTCGCACCTATGGCGAATCTGGCACCGGCAAGCGCCGTAAATACCTGCACGACTCTGAAGAAGCCGCGCCTTACAAACAAGACCCAGGCACCTTCACGCCTTGGGAAGATGTGCCCAAAGGCACCGACTTGCTCTTTTACGAAGGTTTGCATGGCGCCGTGGTCACGCCCGAGGTGAACATTGCGCAGCACCCTGATTTGTTGATTGGCGTGGTGCCTGTCATCAACTTGGAGTGGATCCAAAAGCTTTGGCGTGACAAGTCCAAGCGCGGCTACAGCACAGAGGCTGTCACTGACACCATCTTGCGTCGCATGCCTGACTATGTGAACTACATCTGCCCCCAGTTCGCCCACACCCACGTGAACTTTCAGCGTGTGCCATGTGTGGACACCTCGAACCCGTTCATCGCTCGCGAGATTCCCGCGCCCGATGAAAGCTTTGTGGTCATTCGTTTTGCCAATCCCAAGGGCATTGACTTCCCCTATTTGCTCAATATGATCCACGACTCCTTCATGTCGCGTGCCAACACCGTGGTGGTGCCCGGCGGCAAGATGGAACTGGCCATGCAACTCATCTTCACGCCCTTTGTGTGGCGGATGATGGAAAGGCAGAAAAAGGCCTGAGGCCACCCCCCTTTTATTCACTGGAGAATTTCATGGCCCTGGTTTCTTTGCGCCAAGTTTTAGATCATGCCGCCGAACATGGCTATGGCGTTCCGGCTTTCAATGTCAACAACCTCGAGCAAGTGCAGGCCATCATGGAGGCTGCGCAAGAAACCCACAGCCCGGTCATTTTGCAAGCTTCGGCCGGTGCACGCAAATACGCGGGCGAAGCCTACTTGCGCCATTTGGTGTTGGCGGCGATTGAATCGCACCCGGATATTCCTGTGGTGATGCACCAAGACCACGGCGTCTCACCCGCGGTCTGTCAGCAATCCATACGTTCCGGTTTTTCCAGCGTGATGATGGATGGCTCGCTGATGCAAGACGGCAAAACACCCGCCAGTTACGACTACAACGTGGACGTCACCCGCCGTGTCTGTGAAATGGCCCATGCAGTTGGTGTGTCAGTGGAAGGCGAACTCGGTTGTTTGGGCTCATTGGAAACCGGTGAAGCCGGTGAAGAAGACGGCATCGGTGCCGTGGGCAAGTTGACCCACGACATGCTGCTCACCGACCCAGTACAAGCCAAAGACTTTGTGGAGCGCACAGGTGTCGATGCCTTGGCGATAGCCATTGGCACCAGCCATGGCGCCTACAAGTTCACCCGCAAGCCCACCGGTGACATCTTGGCCATGGACCAGATTGTGGCCATTCACAACAACATTCCCAACACCCACTTGGTGATGCATGGATCTAGCAGCGTGCCCCAAGAGTGGTTGGCCATCATCCGTGAGTTTGGTGGCGACATCAAAGAAACCTATGGCGTGCCGGTGGAAGAAATTCAGCGCGGCATCCGCTCGGGTGTGCGCAAGGTCAACATCGATACCGACATCCGTTTGGCCATGACCGGCGCGATGCGCCAGGCGTTTGCCCAAGACCGCAGCGAATTCGATCCACGCAAAGCCTTGATAGCTGCACGCAAAGCCGCACGCGGTATTTGCAAGGCGCGTTTTGAAGCCTTTGGCTGTGCTGGCCATGCCCACCATATCAAACCCGTTTCCCTCGACAACATGGCCAGTCGCTACGCCTGATCTCTTTTTTTAACATTCATTTTTTTTGGAATCAATTTCATGCTGAACAAAGTCACCCCAGCCCCCATGGCCTTTCCTGCCCAATCTGATGTGTCTCAGAGCGATCCGCACCTGTGGGCGGCTGTGTTGCAAGAGGCCCATCGTCAGGAGCAGCACATCGAATTGATTGCTTCTGAAAATTACACCAGTCCTGCCGTCATGCGCATGCAAGGCTCTATCCTCACCAACAAGTATGCTGAAGGCTACCCTGGCAAGCGTTACTACGGCGGGTGTGAATTTGTCGATATCGTCGAGCAGCTTTGCATTGATCGTTTGAAAGAGCTGTATGGTGCGCAGTTCGCCAACGTCCAGGCCAACTCCGGCTCGCAAGCCAATCAAGCCGTGTTTTTGGCCTTGCTGCAACCGGGCGACACGATCATGGGCATGAGCCTGGCCGAAGGCGGTCACTTGACCCACGGCATGCACTTGAACATGAGTGGCAAATGGTTCAATGTCGTGAGCTACGGCTTGAATGCTGCCGAAGAAATTGATTACGAAGCCATGGAACGCATGGCGCATACCCACAAACCCAAGCTGATCATTGCGGGTGCTTCTGCCTATTCGCTGAAGATTGACTGGGAAAAATTTGCCCAAGTGGCCAAAAGCATTGGCGCTTACTTGATGGTGGACATGGCGCACTATTCGGGCTTGATTGCGGGTGGCGCCTATCCCAACCCCATGCCTTTTGCCGATGTCGTGACTTCTACCACGCACAAGAGCTTGCGCGGCCCACGCGGAGGCATCATTCTGACCAACAGTGAAGAGATGGCCAAAAAAATCAACAGCGCTGTCTTCCCAGGCATGCAAGGCGGCCCCTTGATGCATGTCATCGCTGGCAAGGCCACAGCCTTTCATGAAGCCTTGCAGCCCGCCTTCAAAGCCTATCAACAACAGGTCTTGTTGAATGCAGACACCTTGGCCAAAACCTTGGTTGAACGCGGCTTGCGCATTGTCAGTGGTCGTACGGAAAGCCATGTGATGTTGGTTGATTTGCGCGCCAAAGGCATCACCGGCAAAGCCGCTGAGCTGGCCTTGGGCCAGGCCCACATCACTTGCAATAAAAACGGTATTCCCAACGACCCCGAAAAACCCATGGTCACCAGTGGTATCCGTTTGGGCACCCCGGCCATGACCACGCGTGGTTTTGGTCAAGAGCAAGCGCGCATGACTGCGCACCTGATTGCCGATGTGCTGGAAGCGCCTGATGACGCTCAGCACATCGCCAAAGTGCGCACCAAGGTGGCCGAGTTGGTGGCGCCGTTTCCCGTTTATGGCGACAGTGTTTTGCATCCCTGATGCACGCAATGGCGGTTTAAGTTAGTCAAAGGTGGTTTTTTAAATTCAAAGGGAGTTCTTATGGCTGGTCGTAATTTTTTGTTTGTCCCCGGTCCTACCAATGTGCCTGAGCGCATCCAACGCGCCATGATGGTGTCGATGGAAGACCATCGTTCACCCAACTTTCCGCATCTGACCCACACCATCATGGCTGGGCTCAAGGACATTTTTCGGTCCAAGAACGGCACGCCGTTCATCTTTCCTTCATCAGGTACAGGATGTTGGGAGGCGGCACTCACCAACACCTTGTCGCCCGGCGACAAAGTGCTGGCGGCACGCTTTGGTCAATTCAGCCATTTGTGGATCGACATGTGCCAGCGCCTCGGTCTGGATGTGCACATCGTTGAATGCGATTGGGGCACGGGCGTGCCCTTGCAACAGTTCGCAGAAATTTTGAAAAGCGATACACAGCACAGCTTCAAAGCCGTGCTGGCTTGTCACAATGAAACCGCCACTGGCGTGACATCAGACATCGCGGGCGTGCGCGAAGCCTTGGATGATGCAGCGCATCCTGCGCTTTTGTTTGTCGATTGCGTCTCTTCCTTAGGCTGTATCGATTTTCGTTTCGACGAATGGGGCGTGGACATGGCGGTCAGTGGCTCGCAAAAAGGCCTGATGTTGCCCGCTGGTTTGGGTATTTTGTGCACCAGCGAGAAAGCTTTGGCGATGCACAAGACGGCGCAACTCAAGCGTGCTTACTTTGACCTGCAAGACATGCTGCAAAGCAACGCCACAGGCTACTTTCCATACACACCCGCTTTGCCATTGATGTACGGACTGATCGAGTCCATGAAGATGATTCAGGAAGAGGGTTTGGAGAATGTGTTTGCCCGGCACCATTACCTGGCGGAGGGTGTGCGAGCTGCCGTGACCCTGGGTTGGCAACTCAAATTGTGTGCAGCCGAAGCCAAATGGCATTCGGATACCGTCACTGCTGTGATGTTGCCGCAAGGCATTGCAGGCACGGAAGTGATTGCCCGCGCTTACCGTCGCTACAACTTGTCGCTAGGCGGTGGACTGTCTAAAGTAGCTGGCAAGCTTTTCCGTATTGGCCACCTGGGCGACATGAATGAAGTTCATTTGATGGCGGCCATCAATGGTGCTGAAATGGCCATGCTCGATTGCGGCGTGGCGGTGACGCCAGGCAGCGGCGCTGCAGCCGCAGGCAATTACTGGCGCAGCCATGCAGCACCTGAAAGTTTGGGCGCCCCTCATATCAGCAAGGACGAACATGCAAAAAATCGTATTTCTGGACAGGCAATCATTAAGAGCTGAGCTGCGTCAACCAGCTTTCTCACACGAATGGGTTGAGCATGTACAAACCCGACCCGATGAAGTGGTCGATCGTTTGCAGCATGCCACGGTTGCCATCAGCAACAAAGTACCCATTCGTCGAGAAACGCTGGCGCAACTGCCGAATCTCAAGTTGATCGCCATGGCGGCGACAGGTTATGACGTGATTGACACACAGGCCTGCCAAGAACACGGCGTGGCCGTGGTGAACATTCGCAACTACGCGGTGCACACTGTGCCCGAGCATGCGTTTGCATTGATCTTCGCCTTGCGTCGAAACCTGATGGCCTATCGAGACGATGTCCTCCATGGGCGCTGGCAGAAAGAAGAGCAGTTTTGCTTCTTTGACTACCCGATCAGTGATTTGCATGGCAGCACCTTGGGCATTTTCGGTGAAGGTGTACTCGGCCAAGCCACTGCAAACATTGCCCGTGCTTTGGGCATGAAGGTTTTGTTTGCAGACCATGCGCCGCCCAAGGCTGCTGGTGTTGAGTTTGTGCCCGCCGAGCAGGTTTTTGCCGAATCAGACATCATCTCTTTACATTGCCCTTTGACGCCTGCCTCGCGCAACTTCATCGGCATGCCCCAGCTGAAACAAATGAAGCGCAGCGCTTTGCTCATCAATACTTCGCGTGGTGGATTGGTTGACGAACAAGCCTTGAAAGAAGCTTTGCAAACGGGCGTGATTGCGGGTGCTGGTTTCGATGTTTTGACACAGGAGCCCCCCCGCGATGGCAACCCTTTGCTGGAGATTCGTTCGCCCAACTTCATTTTGACGCCGCATGTGGCCTGGGCATCTCAACAAGCCATGCAATTTTTGGCCGATCAACTCATCGACAACATCGAGGCCTTTGTCAACAATACGCCGCAAAACCGCGTCGTTTGAACCTTCGCCCCCGGACACTCAGTCCTTGGCGGCGGTCTTTTGCAATGCCAGTTCGTACAAGCGGTTGCGCGGTGCGCCGCTGATCTCGGCGGCGAGCTTGACCGCTGTTTTGACTGGCAACTCGGACAACAACAGCGCCAACACCCGTTCAGCGTCGGACAAGCTGCTGCTCGCTTGTGGCATGGGATGCAGCACCAAAGCGAATTCACCTTTGCTGCGCTGAGCCGACGCCTTCAACCAAGCGCTGAACCCAGCGGCGGGCAGCAAAGCTATTTCTTCAAATTGTTTGGTCAGTTCTCGACCAACGGTCAGTGGCCTTGGACCCAAAACCTCTAAAGCACTGGCCACCGCTTCAATGCGGTGCGGTGCCTCTAGAAACACTTGGGCCCGGGGCTCAAAAGCCATGGCTTGCACCGCCGCTTGGCGCTCGCTGGCTTTGCTGGACAAAAAACCCAAAAACACGAACTGTCCATCGCCACCACAACCACTTGCACTCAAGACAGTAGTCACGCTGCTGGCACCTGGCACGGGCATCACGCGCAATCCGGCGGCTTGCACCAAAGCCACCAACCGCGCCCCGGGGTCGCTGATGCCCGGTGTACCTGCATCACTTAAATAGACCACCCGTTGACCTTGTTGCAGCCGCAAAATCACTTGCTCTGCAGCGCTGTTTTCGTTGTGTTGGTGCAGGGCCATCCAGGAGCCGCTCGGTTTGTCCAAGCCGTAGTTGCGCAACAGGCTTTGGCTATGGCGCGTGTCTTCGCATGCCAGCACATCGGCAACTTGCAACAAATGCAGGGTGCGCAAACCGATGTCGGCCAGGTTGCCAATGGGTGTGGCCAGCACGTACAAGCAGCCACCTGGGTGGTCTTGTCCGGCGCAAGCTGCATTTGCAGCAGCCAACACAGTTTCGTAACGAGGATTCAATGAGCACCTTTCGACATGCACCGTTGCGATCCACCAAACAGCTTGGGGATGACGCTGAGGACCAGGCCTTGTCCTATTTGCAAGACCGCGGATTGCAACTGCTGGTGCGCAATTACCGCACACCTGGTCGCGGCGGCGGCGAGATAGACCTGATTGTGCGCGAGCCCAGCGGCACGGTGGTGTTCGTCGAGGTGCGAAGTCGGGCCGATCAACGCCATGGGGGCGCGTTGGCCAGCATCAACAGGCGCAAACAACAGAGGATCGTGTTTGCTGCCCAGCATTATTTGCGCAACTGGCGGCAGTGGCCGCCGTGTCGCTTTGATGTGGTGGTGGTCGAGCATGGTTGTTTGGAGTGGCTTCAGGCGGCGTTTCATGTCTGAACTTGATTGCAATGCTGACGGCGCTTGACATGAGGCAAAGGTATGATGATGGCATGTTAGAGCAACGCATTGAACAACAGTTCATCGACAGTGCTGATTTGAAATATCAAGCGGCGCAATCCTTGAGCAAGCCTCTGGCAGCTGCTGTGCAAGCACTTTTGGCGTGTGTCACCAGTGGCGGCAAGGTCTTGACCTGTGGCAATGGCGGTTCAGCTGCGGATGCGCAGCATTTCGCGGCTTTGTTTGTTGGGCATTTTGAGCGTGAGCGCCCCGAGTTGGGCGCGATTGCGCTCACCACAGACAGCTCCATCATCACCGCCATTGGCAACAACGACAGCTTCGACCAGATATTTGCCAAGCAGGTGCGCGCGCTGGGTCAACCTGGTGACGTGTTGTTGGCCATCTCCACCAGTGGCAATGCCAGCAATTTGCTCATGGCAATTGCGGCGGCCCACGAACGAGAGCTGTGTGTGATTGCGCTTACCGGCAAGGGGGGCGGCAGAATCGGTCAAACTTTGCGCGAAACAGATGTGCATGTGTGCGTACCGCACGAGCGCACTGCGCGCATTCGGGAGGTTCATCTGTTGGCATTGCATTGTTTGTGCGATGGGGTGGACAGTCAGTTGTTAGGTGAACAGGAGGTTCCAGAATGAAAATCAAACGTGTGAGCGCCATAGGCGGCGCTTTGTTGTTGAGCTTGAGTTTGAATGCATGTGCGCCATTTATGGTGGCGGGCTTTGCGGGCTCTGCCTTGGTGGCCAGCGACCGTCGAACCTCAGGCGCCCAGCTTGAAGATGAAACCATCGAGCTGCGCGGCTCCGCTCGGGTTCGCGACGCCTTGGGAGAAAAGGCCCATGTCAACGTCACCAGCTTCAATCGCCAAGTCTTGCTCACGGGTGAAGTCGCCAGCGAGCGCGACCGTCAAACCGTGGTGGGCTTGGTAGAAAAAATTGAGAATGTTCGCAGCGTGGTCAACGAGTTATCGATCACACCCATCAGCACCTTGAGTGAACGCTCCAATGATTTGCTGATCACGGCCAAGGTCAAGGGCAGTTTGGTTGACAGCCGGGACTTGTTTGCCAACTCCTTCAAGGTCGTGACCGAGCGTGGCACGGTGTACTTGATGGGCCGTGTGACCCAGCGTGAAGCCTCCAGCGCCACCAATGTGATTCGCAATGTGAATGGCGTCAACAAAGTGGTTCGCTTGTTTGACATCATCACCGAAGAAGAGTTGCGCAACCTGTTGCCGCCACCGCCGCCGCCGGAAAAGCCAGCGGACAGCAGCAAACCCAAAAGCTGAAACTGACAGCGTTCAAACCAAAGCCACTTGCGGGTGGCTTTGTCGTTTCAGCGCAGCCGCTTGACCAGGCTGGAGGTGTCCAATCGGTTCCCACCGGCGGCTTGCACATCGGCATAAAACTGGTCCACCAAGGCGGTGACAGGCACCCTTGCACCATTGCGCTTGGCCTCATCCATGACCAGGCCCAAGTCTTTGCGCATCCAATCCACCGCAAAACCAAAGTCGAATTTGTCGGCCACCATGGTTTTGCCGCGGTTGTCCATTTGCCAGCTTTGTGCTGCGCCCTTGCCAATCACGTCCAATACCTGCTCCATGTTCAGACCGGCTTTCATGCCAAAGGCCATGCCTTCGCTCAAACCTTGCAGCAGTCCGGCGATGCAAATTTGGTTGACCATTTTGGTGAGTTGGCCTGCGCCACTCTCACCCATCAAGGTGACCGCCTTGGAGAAGGCCATGGCCACGGGCTTCATGCGCTCAAACGCTGCCGCCTCACCACCGCACATCACCGTCAACATGCCATTGATGGCACCCGCTTCGCCACCAGACACCGGGGCATCGACAAAATGCACACCCAGCGCTTGGGCCGCTGCAAACAATTCACGCGCCACCTTGGCCGAAGCTGTCGTGTGGTCCACCAACACCGCACTTGCTTTCATGCCAGCCAAGGCACCATCGGCGCCCAGCATGACAGCGCGCAAATCGTCATCGTTGCCGACGCAGCAAAACACCATGTCGGCGCCTTGAGCGGCTTGACGTGGGGTGGGCGCACTGGCTTGGTTGGGAAACTCCGCGCACCAGTCGGCGGCTTTGGCGGGGTTGCGGTTGTACACCGTGACATGGTGTCCTGCCAATGCCAAGTGACCGGCCATCGGGTAACCCATGACGCCCAGGCCAATGAAGGCGACTTTGGTGGAGGTGGAGGTTTCGTAGGTTTTGGAGTTGGTGCGTGCCATGAACTGCTTTCAAACGGGGAAGCCACGCATCTTAATGGCCCAACCAGCTGCGGCAGCTTATGTGGCGTGGTGCAGCGCTTCTGCGGGTGTGATGCGGCCTTGCGCCACCAAGCCAGCCAAAGACTGCGCCAAAGTTTGCATGCCAAATTGCGCGCCGGTTTGCAGCACATTGGGCAGCTGCGAGGTTTTGCTTTCTCGGATCAGGTTGCGCACGGCGGGCGTGGCGTACAGCACTTCATGCGCCGCCACCCGACCTGGGGCATCGCTGCGCTTGCAAAGTGTTTGCGTCACCACGCCCAACAGCGACAGACTGAGTTGTTGACGCACCATGGCTTTGTCTTCGCTGGGAAACACATCGACCAAGCGTTCAACGGCTTGCGTGGCGCTGCGGGTGTGCAAGGTGCCCAGCACCAAGTGGCCAGTTTCGGCAGCACTCAAGGCCAGGCGCACCGTGGGCAGGTCGCGCATTTCGCCCACCAAAATCACATCCGGGTCTTGTCGCAAGGCCGCCCGCAATGCCGTGTCAAAGCTGGCGCTGTGGCCGGGCACGTTGCGCTGTTGCACCAAGCTGCGTTGGCTGTGGTGTTGAAACTCGATCGGGTCTTCCAAGGTGAGGATGTGCAGCGCTTGGGTGGTGTTCAGGTGGTGCACCAAGGCAGCCAAGGTGGTGGACTTGCCCGAGCCGGTGGCGCCTGTGACCAGCAACAAACCATGCGGTTGACGCGCCCAATCTGTCAAACATGCTGGCGCACCGATGGCGTCCAAGCGCGGCACTTGCTGCGGGATGACCCGCCACACCGAAGACCAGCCGCGCGACTGTGCAAACACGTTCACCCGAAAACGCCCCAAGCCCGGCCAATCGATGGCGGTGTCGTGGTCTTGTGGACAAGCTTTATTCCTTGGCAAAGGGGATGTCGACTTGGTGATTGGCTCTTGCTCTGACCAGTCAGGCAAAGCTTGGCGCAAGAGGTCTTCGAGTTGCGGCGCGGTCAGGGCGTGTGCAGGCAAGGTTTGCAGTTCACCGTGCACCCGCACCATGGGCGGCAAGCCCGCGCTCAGGTGCAGGTCGGAGGCTTCAAGGGAAAGGGTTTGAGACAGCCAGTGGTTCAGGTCGTGTTGCATGGTCGGGGCTTGTTACAGTCCCATCATGGATGAACTGAGCAAGCGTTATCAAGCAGTGCGTGAACGCATCACACAAGCGGCGTTGCAAGCAGGCCGCAACCCCGACAGCGTGCAGTTGTTGGTGGTCTCCAAAACCTTTGGTGCAGACAACGTGGCGCAAGTAGCGGCTTTGGGCCAGCGCGACTTTGGCGAAAACTATGTGCAAGAGGGTGTCGACAAAATCTCGGCGCTCCAAGGCATGCAGGGCTTGGTTTGGCACTGCATCGGCCCCTTGCAAAGCAACAAAACCCGCCCCGTGGCCGAGCATTTTGATTGGGTGCACAGTGTCGATCGTTTGAAAATTGCGCAGCGCCTGAGCGAGCAACGCCCCGCGCATTTGCCGCCTTTGCAAGTGTGTTTGCAAGTGAATATTGATGGCGGCGCCACCAAGGCAGGCGTCGTGCCGACCGAGGCTTTGGCGCTGGCCCAAGCCGTGGCCGTCTTGCCGTGCTTGGTGTTGCGCGGCCTCATGACCATCCCCGAGCCAGCAGAAACTTTTGATGCGCAGTTGGCTGTGCATCAACAAGCCAAACACTTGTTTGATGAATTGAAAGCCGCCTTGGCCTTGCCGCAGTTCGACACCTTGTCCATGGGCATGAGTGCCGATTTGGAGGCTGCGGTGCAAGCTGGCAGCACCATGGTGCGGGTGGGTACGGCGGTGTTTGGGGCGAGGTAGTTTGGGTTTAAAAACGCGGCAAATCCGGGTGGCTGATTTGCCCGCCACGCACCAACATCTTGCCGTACTCGGCGCAGCGTTGCAGGGTGGGAATCACCTTGCCGGGGTTGAGCAGACCTTGCGGGTCGAAGGCGCGTTTCACGCCAAACATTTGCTCGTTCTCGGCGGCTGAAAACTGCACGCACATGGAGTTCAGTTTTTCCACGCCCACGCCGTGTTCGCCGGTGACGGTGCCGCCCATGGCCACGCTGGTTTCCAAAATATCTGCGCCAAAGAGTTCGCAGCGGTGCAGTTGGTCGGGGTCGTTGGCATCAAACAAGATGAGCGGGTGTAAATTGCCGTCGCCAGCGTGAAACACATTGGCGCAGCGCAGCCCGTATTTTTTTTCCATCTCGGCAATCGCCAACAAAATATCGGCCAAGCGTTTGCGCGGGATGGTCGAGTCCATGCACATGTAGTCGGGGCTGATGCGACCTGAGGCAGGAAACGCATTTTTGCGGCCGCTCCAAAATTTCAAGCGTTCGGCTTCGTCACGGCTGACGGCAATGGCTGTGGCGCCACAGCGTTGCAGCACCGCACTCATGCGGCCAATTTCTTCTTCCACCTCTTCAGGCGTGCCGTCGCTCTCGCACAGCAGAATCGCTTCGGCATTCAAGTCGTAGCCTGCATGCACGAAGTCTTCAACAGCAGCGGTCATGGGCTTGTCCATCATCTCCAGACCAGCTGGGATGATGCCAGCGGCAATCACGGCGGCCACGGCGTCACCGGCTTTGCGCAGGTCGTCAAAGCTGGCCATGATGCAACGGGCCAATTGCGGCTTGGGCGTGAGTTTGACCGTCACTTCGGTGGTGACCGCCAACATGCCCTCCGAGCCCACCACCAGTGGCAGCAGGTCCAAACCCGGGGCGTCTAAGGCGTCGCCGCCAAATTCAATTGGCTCACCGTCCATGGTGAAACCCTTGACCTTGAGCACGTTGTGCAAGGTCAGGCCGTATTTCAAGCAATGCACGCCGCCGGAGTTTTCCGCCACATTGCCACCGATGGTGCAAGCGATTTGGCTGGAAGGATCGGGCGCGTAATACAAGCCCAGGGGTGCAGCGGCTTCGCTGATGGCCAGGTTGCGCACACCGCACTGCACCACGGCGGTTCGGCTGTGCAAATCCATTTTCAAAATCTTGTTGAATTTGGCCAAGGACAGCGTGACGCCTTGGGGGTGCGGCATGGCACCGCCCGACAAGCCAGTGCCTGCGCCACGGGCCACCACCGGCACACCCAGTTGGTGGCAGGTGCGCAGCACGGCTTGAATCTGTTCGTAGGTTTCGGGCAGCACCACGCACAGGGGGCGCTGACGGTAGGCGGTCAGGCCATCGCACTCGTAGGGCGTGGTGTTTTCGGCAGAGGACAGCACCGCATGGGCGGGCAAAACGGCGCGCAAGGCAGACAACACCAAGGGGTTAGTAATATTCAGCGCTTGGCGCTCGGGCGCGAGGGTGGCGTTCATGGCTCGTACAAAGGCGAAAACCGCTACTGTACGACGAAGCGCTCCTCAGGCGGCGGCCGACACAAATTGGGGCAATAGGCGGTGGATTTCGGCTTGCAAGGCTTGGGCGTCGATGGGCTTGGACACATAGCCGTCAGCGCCCGCATCCAAAAAGCGTTGTCGGTCGAAACTCATGGCGTAGGCGGTGACCATGATGACCGGGGTGTCTGTGCGTGACGCGCCTTGGGCTTGGCGCAGGTGGCGCAGCGCGGTCATGCCGTCCATCACCGGCATCATCACGTCCATCAAGACCAGGTCAAAGCGCTGTTGTTCAAACAACTGAACCGCTTCTTCGCCATGCTTGGCCTGTGCGTAGGTGTGGCCCATTTGGTCGAGCAGCAAGGCGATCAACTTCATGTTGATCGGGTGGTCTTCAGCCACCAGCACATGCAAAGGCTGCTTGGCGCGGGTCAAGACTGGCAAGGTGTTGAAGGGGATGACGGCAGCCTCATCCGCCTGGGTGCAGGTCACGGTGAAGCGGAAGGTGGAGCCCAGGTTGGGCCTGGACTCCACCTCGATGTGACCGCCCATCAAATGCACCAATGACCGTGTGATGGCCAGGCCCAAGCCGGTGCCGCTGAAGGGGCTGGTGGGTTGGTCCCCCTTTTGGAATGCTTGGAAGAGCGCCTCTACTTGGTCCTGCTCAAAGCCCACGCCCGAGTCTTGCACCACAAAAGACAGCAACCAAACGCCAGGGCGGTCGCCGGGGCTCAGGTGCATGCTGGTTTGCACAAAACCTTGGTGGGTGAATTTGATGGCGTTGCCAATCAGGTTGCTCAGCACTTGGCGCAAACGCAGCGGGTCCATCAGCATGGCGGGCGCGGTGTTGGGCAGATCCTCGTAGTAAAGCGTCAGGCCTTTGGCACCGGCTTGCGGATAAAAACTGCGCAGCGTTTGGTGCATCACATCCACGGGGTTGCAGGGACGCATGTCCAAGCTCAGGTGGCCCGCTTGGATTTTGGAGAAATCCAGCACATCGTTGATCGTGTTCATCAGGTGCTTGGCCGACTCATGGGCCAGGCCAATGAACTCGCGTTGCTGTGCCGTCAATTCGGTTTGCAAGGCCATTTGGGTCATCCCCACCAAGCCATTCATCGGTGTGCGGATTTCGTGGTTCAAGGTGGCCAAAAACTGGCGTTGCAAGGCTTGCTCGGATTGAATGTGGGCCGATACGGCGGGTGCTGCTGGTGGGGTCGATGACAACGGTGCGGCTGGGGCAGGCGGTGCGGGCTGCTGTTGTGCGGTGTGCAGTTCTTGGCGCAGTTGTTCGATTTGTTGCTGGTACTTGCCCACCAAAAATTGTGCGCCTTTCAACTCGGTCTGCACCTGTTGCAACTCGGCCTGCCAATGGTCGTATTTGTCTTTGATAGACAAAGGCGCCTTGGGTTTTTCCAATTGGCTCAGGGCCAACCACATAGCTGCCGTGCCTGCCAGGCCGACACCGAGCATGAGCAAGGGCTGGGCCCCATAGCCAAAAATCAGCAAGCCTGCCACCATGGCGAGCGCGCTGACACGCCAAATCAGTCGCCATTTTTTCAAGCGAGCATCAACCGGTGTTGGGGTGTGGCGTGTGGTCATGATGAGGAAGGGGGCATGGGCAAAGAGGACTGAAAAATGAGTTCAAAAGCACACGCTATAGCATAGGATAGAATTCAGTTTAGTTTAATAAAGACGTATTGCAAGTTTATTTTTAATTATATTGGATTATTTATTGTTTTTCTCAAAATTTCATGACTTCACTGAATCAAATGAGCACACCGCTAAACTGAAACTCATCAACCAAGGAGCGATTTCATGCACCCAACCCCCGTTTCGATGGACCATCTTTGGCTGCCCTTCACCCCGAATCGTCAGTTCCACCAAGCGCCGCGCGTCATGGTGGGTGCCGATGGCATGCACTTCACCACCCAGCAGGGCCAACAGGTGTTGGACGGTATTTCCAGCCTGTGGTGCGTGGTGGCGGGCCACAACGTCAAGCCCATCAACGAAGCCATTCACCAGCAACTGGGCCGCTTGGACTACGCCACGGCTTTTCAATTTGGCACCGACCGCGCGTTTGAAGCCGCGCAACGCATCGCCGAACTCGCCCCTGGCGATCTGAACAAAGTGTTGTTTTGCAGTTCCGGCTCGGAAGCAGCAGACACCGCCATGAAACTGGCACTGGCCTACCACCGTGCCCGTGGTCAGGGCCACCGACAGGTGTTCATCGGTCGCGAGCGCGGCTACCACGGGGTGGGCTTGGGCGGCATGAGCATTGGCGGCATCCCGGGCAACCGCAAAGTGTTTGGCGCGGCCATGCTGTCGCGCGTCGATCACATGCGCTTTATCCACGACCCCGTGCACCACGCTTATGTGCAAAACGAGCTGCCGGTGTGGGCAGAAGACCCTTTGCTGGATTTGGAGCAACGCATCCTGCCCTTGCACGACCCTAGCAATGTGGCGGCCATCTTTGTCGAGCCAGTGGCTGGCAGCGCCGGTTGGTACATCCCACCCCAAGGCTATTTGCAACGCTTGCGCCAAATTTGCGACAAGCACGGCATCCTGTTGGTGTTCGATGAAGTCATCACCGGCTTTGGTCGCGTGGGCGCCCCGTTTGCAGCCAATTTGTTCGGCGTGGTGCCCGACATGATCACTTTTGCCAAAGGGGTCACCAATGGCGTCATCCCCTTGGGAGGCGTGATTTGTCGTGATGGCATTCACGCGGCCATGATGAACACCGATGCACCAGCCCATGCCATCGAGTTTTCACACGGCTACACCTACTCCGGCCACCCTGTGGCGTGTGCCGCTGCGGTGGCCACCCTGGATTGGTTCCGTGAAGAAGACTTGTTCGCCCGTGCCAGCCAGACCGGCCCGCAGTTGGGTGAGGCCGTGCATGCCGCCATCCGTGGCTTGCCTGGTGTGGTGAGTATCCGCAGTTTCGGCATGGCCGCTGCCGTGGAGTTGGCCGCCGACCCCGCTGCACCGGGCAAAAAAGCTTTTGAGATTTTTCTAGATTGCTTGGCCCACGGCGTGTTGGTGCGCTCGGCCGGCGACAACATGGTGTTGGCACCGGCGTTTGTGGTCACCCCAGCGCAAATCGCGCAAATGGTGGACACCTTGGCGGCTTCTATCAAACGCCACGCTTGAAAAAACCAGACGCTCAGGGCGTTTCTATTTTGCGCAACAGTTGCTCCAACACGTCGCCGTTGCTTTGCGAAATCCGCACCTTGGCGGGCAAGTAGCCGTGGCTGGGCGACAGCCAAATTTCAACGGTTTGGTCATGCGTTAGCAAAGGCATGCGGCTGAGCTTCAAGGTGGGCAAACTGCCGATGGGCAACTTCAAGCTCTCTTGCTTTTCCACCACAAAAGACCACACATCGGCCGAGCGCGGGGCTGCCACTTGAAGTTGCAAGGCTTGCCCCGCTTGCCTCAAATGGGGGCTGCCTGCCATCAGGCTGGCCAATTGGGCCAACACACTCAAGCGGTCTTGAGCGCCGTCTTGCAGGGTCTGCGAAGGGGCGTTGCTGCTGAAGCTGATGCGTTGTTTGTCCCGCTCAAAATGGGCAGCCACTTCTTGCTTGTATTTGTCGCCAAAGCGCAAAGGCTGGAGGCCTTGCAGGCTCAGCGCACCCACGCTGGTTTGGCTGCGCGAGCCCAGCAACATGTGCCGCACTTCTTGGCGCATCTGGTAGTTGGACCCATCGTGTTGCCAAACGATGTCGCCGTCAGCGCTGTAGCGAATGCCCTTGCTCTGACCCACCACTTCAAACCACAATTTGCTGGGTGCGGGCCACAAAAATACCGCTTGGCTCAACCAAGCATTCGAGCTTGATGCCGTCGTTTGTGCCGCCGTGGTGTCTGAGGAAGAGACAGGCGGCAAGGGCGGCGTGGCTGTTTTTTCAGTGACAGGGGGCTCAGTCATGGGCGCAGTGGCCGCGTTGTCTGTGCCTGCAGCTGCTTTGTCCTCGGCTTGAGCCGAGTTGTCTTGAGCGCCAGCCACAACGTCTGGCTGTGGCGCCTCAACAGGTGCGGCCGGGGCGGCTTCCTTCGACGCTTCTGGTGTGGCAGGCGTGTCCAGCACGGCCGTGGTGCTTGGGGCTGAAGATGCAGCTGGGCGTGGTTTGCTGGCGCGTCGAGCAGGTGTTGGCTCAGCCACACGCGGGGTCAATGTCGGTGCCTGGGCTGCAATTTGCAGCTGCACCCGCACAGGTGTGGCTGCTGGTTTCAGCCCCGGCCAAGCTGATGACAAGCCATGCAAACCCACACCATGCAACAGCAACACCAACACACCCAACAGCACGAGCGCCAGGGTGTGTCGAGGGGGCGATGGATAGAATGCTTGCATGAAATTAGCCACTTACAAAGACGGATCACGCGATGGACAACTGGTGGTGGTGTCGCGCGACTTGAGCATCGCCCATTATGCGAGCGGCATCGCCAGCCACATGCAGCAGTTGCTGGATGACTGGAACTTTATCTCGCCGCAATTGCAAGACCTGTCGCAAACCTTGAACCAAGGTCGCGCCCGTCACGCCTTTCCCTTCGACCCCAAGATGTGCATGGCACCATTGCCCCGGGCATACCAATGGGCCGATGGCTCGGCCTACATGAACCATGTCGAGTTGGTGCGGGCCTCGCGCAACTCCGAGGTGCCGTCCAACTACTACACCGACCCGCTGATGTACCAAGGCGGCAGCGATGATTTTTTGGGCGCTTGCGACGACGTGGTGTGTGTCACCACCGACCACGGCATCGACTTTGAAGCCGAGATTGCTGTGGTCACCGCCGACCTGCCGATGCAAGCCACGCCCGATGAAGCCTTGGAAGGCATCCGCTTGGTGATGCTGGCCAATGACGTTTCTTTGCGCCGTTTGGTGCCCGACGAGTTGGCGAAAAACTTTGGCTTTGTGCAAAGCAAACCAGCCACGGCGTTCAGCCCGGTGGCCGTCACCATCGATGAGCTGGGCGAGGCTTGGGACCACGGCCGCTTGCACCTGACCATGAGGGTGGACTGGAATGGCAAACGCGTGGGCATGTGCGACGCAGGCCCCGAGATGACGTTTCACTTTGGTCAGCTGATTGCGCATTTGTGCAAAACCCGCAATGTGCGTGCTGGCAGCGTGATTGGCAGCGGCACGGTCAGCAACAAGGCGGTGGAAGTCAAAGGGCAAAAAGACTGGCCCAAGGGCTACAGCTGCATCGCCGAAAAACGCGCCATCGAAACCATTTTGGATGGCAAGGCCAGCACCGACTTCATGCAGTTTGGCGACACCATCCGCATCGAGATGAAGGGCAAAGACGGCCAAAGCGTTTTTGGCGCCATCGATCAAACCATCGCGCAGCTGGCGCGTTGAGCCACACACAACAAGGCCGCTTTAAGCGACACCCAAAAAAAAGGCCGCAACAGCGGCCTTTTTTCATGGCGAAGTGAAATCAAAGTTGGCTGGGGTCGGCCGCCATCTTGTCAAACTTCACAAAGTACTGACGGGCCATGGCCACCAGCTGAGGATCGGTGGGGTGGTCGCTTGGAACACTGTCGATGATGGCGTGTGCGCAACCCTTGGCATATTCTTCACACCAGGTGCGGAACTCGGTGCGGGCGGTGCCCGGGCCGGTCAAGAGCACTTCATGGACGCCTGCCAATTCATGGCTGATGGCGGCAAAGTACGACATGGTGTCGGCGTGCTTGCCCTGGTGGCTGTGCGTGTTGCGCGACTTGATGCGCTCGGCTTGCACATGCTCGCGGTCGAACATCAGCACATGCGCTTGCGCATGGTCAATCCAAACAACGGCGTGAAACGTAGACATGGTGATCCTTTCAAAAATCAGGCGGGGTGTTGTTTCTCAAAATGGGTTTGGCACATCAGGCAGCGCAAGGTGTGCGGCGCAGCTGATGGGCCCACCGCGTTACCTGTTTGTTTGTCATGGCTTGATCTTGCGCCGCCCCAAGGCGTGCAAGCTTGACCTTGGTTAACAAAGCAGCAGTCCAGTGTGGGAAGCAGGCACAATCTTGGGCAACTTCATCTCAGAGCATCCCCCCATGAAAACCATTGACTACAGCGTTTACCAAAGCCTGTCCATCACCCGCCGTGGCCCCAACGACAGCGTGCTCGACATTCAAATGAAGGCCTTGAACGGCAAGTTGCCCACGGCAGGTCACGAAGGCCACGCAGATTTGTGCGAGGTGTGGCGCGATGTGGGCCGTGACGACAGCGTGCGCTGCGCGGTGTTGCGCGGCGAGGGTTTGGGCTTCTCGGGCGGCGGCGACATGGCGCTGGTGCAAGACATGGCCGACAACTTCGAGGTCCGCACCCGCGTTTGGAAAGAAGCCCGCGACCTGGTCTACAACGTCATCAACTGCGACAAACCCATCGTCAGTGCCATGCATGGCCCGGCGGTGGGGGCAGGCCTGGTGGCTGGCTTGCTGGCAGATATTTCCATTGTGGGCAAAAGCGCCAAGATCATGGACGGGCATACGCGCTTGGGCGTGGCCGCGGGGGACCATGCCGCCATCATTTGGCCGCTGTTGTGCGGCATGGCCAAGTCCAAGTACTACCTGTTGCTGTGCGACGCGGTCAGCGGCGAAGAAGCTGAGCGCATTGGCCTGGTGTCTTTGTGCGTAGAAGACGCGCAGTTGTTGGACAAGGCCTACGAGGTGGCCGACCGTTTGGCCCATGGCAGCCAAAGCGCCATCCGCTGGACCAAATACGCTTTGAACAATTGGTTGCGCCAAGCCGGTCCGGCCTTTGACGCCTCGCTGGCGCTGGAGTTCATGGGCTTCGCTGGGCCGGATGTGCGCGAAGGCGTGGCCTCCATCAAAGCCAAGCGCCCGCCCAACTTCGGCTGAAAAGCTGTTTAGAATGACCGCCATGCAAACCCTGCGTCACGCCCGTCAACTCACCCGCTTCGTGCTGGTGTGGTTTGCATTGGCGCTGGGTGTGGCCATGGCCTCTCCGCTGGTCTCGCCCAAGTCCATCGACTTGGTGTGTTCCAGCGGCGGCGTCATGAAACTCGTGGCCAGCGATGACGGGGATGAAGCGTCAAGCAGCAGCGCCATGGACTGCCCCTTGTGCATGTCCGTGGCCTTCCCACCCGCACCGCTTGCCCTTCAAGTGGTGAAACCCTCTCCCCTGTCCCATGCCCTGCAACCGATTGCAGCGGCGCACATCGCGTTGGCCACCGCGCCGCCATTGCCTTCTCGCGGCCCGCCCGCGCTCTGACCATCCCTTGAACCGTCTGCCAACCCAGGTGTTGGTGGTTTTGTTTTTGTTTGTCAGAGGTTGTTATGCGCTCCATCATCCATTGCTTTCCCCCCATTCATCCCTGTTGTTCGCTCGTTTGCTGTCGGTTCTGCTGATTGCTTTCAGTACTCAGTCCTGGTCCAACGAATCGAAACACCATACACACGGCGACGCTCAGCAGATCACCCATGTCATGAAAGCGCAATTTGACCGCCCCGATGCGCCGTTGAAGGTGCATCCCGTGGTGGTCGATGGACACCATGCCGTGGCGGGATGGATGCAGGCCAACAAAGGCGGTCGCGCACTGTTGGTCAAGGAAAAAGACAAATGGACCATCACGGTGTGCGGCGGTGACGGCTTGCGCGATGCCAAAGTGCTGGCGCAAACCGGCATGGGTGAGGCCGCTGCACAAAGTTTGGCATCCAAGGTGCAAGCCGCTGAAGCCAAACTGAGCAAAGCCCAGCTCAAGCAACTCGCTTTGTTCCAGGGCGAGTTGAAGATCGAGCCCAACACCGCGAATGGCCAAGTACATGGCAATGCTTCGCAACATGGACAACATTGAATTGAATAGAGGTAAAAAAATGAAACAAATTAAATTTGCACGCACCCCGTTGGCAGCATCCATCGTCATCGCCTGGACTGGTTTGGTCATGGCTCAAAGCCAAGTACCCAACAACTTGGACACTGTTGTCATCATGGGCAAATCAGACTCCATGACGCAGGCCTCTATTGAAAGCGCAAGGGACAGCATCAATAACATTCCAGGTGGCGCATCCATCGTGGATTTGAACCAAGTCCGCGAAGGACGCCAGTCAACTTGGAGCGACAGCCTGGGATTGGCGCCTGGGGTATACATCCAAGATCGATTTGGCTCTGAGGAAGCACGTTTGGCCATTCGCGGTTCAGGATTGAGCCGCACCTACCACGGCTTTGGCACCAAGGTGATGCAAGACGGCGTTCCAATCAACTACGCAGATGGCATGTTTGACATGCAAACACTGGACCCCAATGCATCGCGTTTTGTGGAGGTGTTGCGTGGACCAAACGCCACCACTTATGGTGCAACCACGCTTGGTGGTGCGATCAATTTCGTCGCCCCTACCGGTTACACCAGCCCTTCGTTTGTGGGTAAAGCCGAAGTGGGTAGCTTTGGGTACAACAAAGTCTTTGGAAGTGCAGCTGGCATTGGCAAACCAACCGAATCGGGCGCCAATGTGTGGGACTATTACTTGGCAGGATCGCAAACCAAACAAGACGGGTTTCGACAACATGCAGACATGGAAAACCAAAAGCTGTTGGCCAATTGGGGCGTGAAAGTCAGCGTCGATGTGGAGTCTCGGTTTTATCTGGCAGCGGTTCGCAGCCGTACGCAATTGCCGGGTTATTTGACAAAAGTACAGTTGGATTCGACACCCAACATCCGCAACTCTGGTACTGCCTACGTCAATGACAACAACCAGCGCCGCGATGTTGATTCACAGCGATTGGCCAATAAAACAACCGTGCGCGATGGCAACAATCTGTACGAATTTGCTGCGTACGCCATGAACTACAGCCTCTGGCATCCCATTTCATTCAGCGTCATTCAGCAAGATGTCGGCACACAAGGCGGCCATCTCAAGTTCACCAACACCACAGGAGCGAACCAGCTCACGGTCGCCTATCTGCCCAGTACAGGCACAACCAAAGGCACATCCCATGCGCCAAATAACAATGGGTTGGTGACTGGCAGTCCTAGATCTGATTATTCACAAAAGTCCACAAATCACACCTTCTTTATCGAGGACAGATACCGCATCTCTGAAAAGACCACCTTGGTGGGTGCTTTGCAATATGATAAAGCAAATCGCAAAGTGTCTGACGTTGTATCGGCTCCAAATAACTACGATCACAACTTCAGCCAATGGAGTCCACGCATCGGTGTCATCCATGATTGGGCGACCGGGCAACAGTTGTTTGCCAGTGTGAGTCGCAACTTTGAGGCACCTATTCATGGCTTGGCAGGCACAACAACCTTGGCGACACAGGCCCAAAGTGGAACCACATTTGAAGTGGGCACACGCGGTGAGGTCGCGGATGGTGACAGTCAATTTGGCTGGGATGCAACCTACTACCGCGCCAATCTGACCAATGAGTTTTTAAGCGCTTGTGTGGTGGCTGGTTGTACCAATCCGACCACGACCAATGTGCCCAAATCCATGCACCAAGGTGTCGAGCTGGGCTTGAGCCATTTGTATGCCCGCCAAATCGACAGCCGTATGTCCTTGCTTTACAGCGACTTCAAGTTTGTGGACAACACAGCCTATGGCAACAACAAGCTGCCCGGCTTCCCTCCGATCATTGTCCGTGCAGAAAGCCTTTATCGCTTTGGTGCTGAAGTCAATGGCAAACCAAGCTTCTATGCCGGTCCCAAAATTGAATGGGTCCCGAGCAAAGCTCCGATGGACAACACCAACACCGTTTATCGCGATGGCTACACACTCATTGGCTTCAAGGCTGGTCAAGCGATTGATAAGAAATGGTCATGGTTTGCTGATGCGCGTAACTTGACCAATAAAAAGTATGCCGCTGACAGCAGCATTTCTGCCAACTTGGCCGGTGTGAACACGGCTGCGTTGTACTACCCCGGCGATGGGCGTGCCCTGTACCTGGGTGTTGAAGTGAAGTTGGATTGATTGAAAAACCCCATGAGTACCAAACGCCACTCCACTCCTCGTTCTCTTACATGGCAAGCCCAGGCCATGCGGTGGCACCGCGCCTTGGCCTGGGTGGCGGGCGTGGTCTTGGTCTTGTGGTGTACATCGGGTTTGATCCACACCTACCTGAGTTTGTTTGGGCCGCAACAAAAGGTGTTTCAAGCGCCACAACGGCCATTGCAGTTGCAAGGCATGAAGCCGATGGCGGAGATCCTGCGACAAGCGCAGATCGACGAGGTCAGCATGGTGCGCATCGTGGTGGGTGAGGACGACAACCTGCTGCAAGTCACCCAAGAAGCCACGCAAGTGCGTCGGTATTTCCGCTTGACCGATGGCCTGGAATTGAAAGACCACGACCACTTGCAAGCGCTTTACTTGGCGCGTCACTACATGGGCTGGCCCGAAGCGCCTGTGAAAGAAGTGCGCCGGCTCAGCGACTTCACCGACGAATACCCCTCGGTCAATCGCCTGCTGCCTGTCTACCGGGTGGCCTTTGACAACGCGGACGACACCGTGGCCTTTGTTTACACCGAGACCAGCGTGTTGGCCGGAGTGAACAACCGCCTCAAAAGCCAGTTGCAAAACCTGTTCAGACATGTCCACAGCGGCGCATGGTTGGGTCAGATCAGCGAATCCCTGCGGGTGCTGTTATTGGGTTTGTTGCTCAGTGCCTTGTTGGTGACAGCCTTGGCGGGTGTGGGTCTGCTCGTGGGTGTGCGGCGCAAACACAAAGCCCCAGGTGTCAAGCATTGGCACCGAGGGGCGGCCTATGTGTTGAGCCTGCCCTTGATCTTGCTTGCCATCAGTGGTTTGTGGCATTTGTTGCAAAACGCGGGACCCAAGCCACCGTCCAATTTGCGGCTGTCGGCACCCATGAAAGTGGACCAGATGGACTTCGCGCTGGAACGCCAGTGGAATCAGATGACAAAAGACCTGAATGTGCAGGGCCTGAGCCTGGTGCGCAGCAATGGCAGCGATCAGTGGATGTACCGCCTCAGCCTGGCCAAGCCACAAGACAAGCCACCCACCAGCCCCGAAGACATACGCAAGGCGCGGTTTGAGGGCAAAACCCTGCTGGGTGAACCGCTTTACCTGATGGCCGGGACTGGCGAGGTCTGGCCAGGTGGCGACCGGGAATTGGCGCTGCAACTGGGCGAGCGATTCACCGGGGTGTCGCGCGACGCCATCGAATCCGCGGCCTTGGTCACCCGCTTTGGCCCTGATTACGACTTTCGCAACAAGCGGGTGCCTGTTTGGCGCTTGGACTATGGCGCACCTGTCAACGCCAGTGTGTTTGTCGACACCGCCACCGGGGTGTTGGCCGACATCAGCCCGAACGCGGCCAAAGCCGAGCGTTGGAGCTTCAGTTATTTGCACAAATGGAACTTTCTGGCCATGTTCGGCCGCCAGGTCCACAACGGCGTCGTTTCTTTCTTGGTGTTGGCGATCCTGCTGATGTTTGGTGGCTTGGGCTTGCGCATGGCCTGGCAGGCCAGGGGGCGTTCATGGGGGCAGCGCGCAGGCTGACAGCAGTGAGAGAATCTTCGGCTTGACCATGAACTCCCGCACCCTTGCCATCGTCTCCAGCGTTGTGTTGTTTCACATCGCCGCGCTGTGGGCCATGCACACGGGTTTGCTGCAACGCGTGGTGGAAGTCGTGGTGCCGGTCATGGCCATCAGCCAAGCAGAACCACCGCCGCCCCCACCCAAACCCCCCGAACCGGTGAAGCCGCCCGAGCCGCCCAAGCTGACGCCGCCGCCCAAAACGCCGCAACCGGTGTTGACGCCACCGCCCACACCCCAGCCGCCTGCACCGGCCACGCCCGAGCCACCTGCCGTGTTGGCCGCACCCACCGCGTCCGTTACCGCGCCGGTGGTGCCCGCCGCTGCGCCTGCCCCGCCTCCCCCCGCACCGCCGCCACCGCCTGCAGCACCTGCCAAGGTGGAATTGCCTTCCTCCAAGGCCGACTACCTGCACAATCCACCACCCGATTACCCACGCATGAGCAAGCGCTTGGGCGAGCAAGGCAAGGTGGTGCTGAAAGTCTTGATTGGCACCGACGGCGCTCCGCAAAAGGTCGAGTTGGTCACCAGCAGCGGCTTTGAGAGATTGGACAAATCGGCCCTGGACGCGGCCATGCGCTGGCGCTATGTGCCTGGCAAACGCGGCGGTGTGGCAGAGGCCATGTGGTACCAAGTACCGATTCAATTCACTTTGGAATAAAGAGCAGTCATGAACAACGAATTTGGACTCATCAATTTATGGACCGAGGGTGACGCCGTCACCCGCTTTGTGGCGCTGCTGCTGTTGGTCATGTCGCTGGCCTCGTGGATCGTCATCATCTTGAAGTCGCTGAATTTGTTTTCAGCGCAAAAACAAGCCGCACGTGTGGAGGCGTTTTGGCACAGTGCCAATGTGGCTGGTGGCCTGCAAGCCTTGGGCAACGAAGAAGGCAACCCCTTCAGAGCATTGGCGCTGCGAGGGCAAGAAGCCTTGGCGCATTTGAAAACCGGCAGCGGTCAACCCGAGTTGTTGAAAGAGCTCGACACCAGCGATTGGGTCACGCGTGGTTTGCAAAACGCGATTGATGACGCCACCGCCAATTTGCAATCGGGCTTGGCCATCTTGGCGTCGGTGGGCTCCACATCGCCGTTTGTCGGTTTGTTTGGCACGGTTTGGGGCATCTACCACGCGCTCATGCAAATTGGCATGGCGGGACAGGCCACCATCGACAAAGTGGCGGGGCCGATTGGAGAAGCCCTGATCATGACGGCGCTGGGTTTGGCGGTGGCCATTCCCGCGGTGCTGGGCTACAACGCCTTGGTGCGCGGCAACAAGTTCATCATCACCCGCATGAACCGCTTCGCCCACGATCTGCACGCGCTGCTGATCACCGGCTCGCGTGTGAAAGCCAAGGGGTAAGCCATGGCCTTCGGCACCCAAGACGACAACGATGAGGTGATGCACGAAATCAACATGACACCCTTCGTGGACATCATGTTGGTCTTGCTGATCATCTTCATCATCACCATCCCGGTCATGAAGCACGCGGTCAACATCGAGTTGCCCCGCGCCAGTAACCAACCGCAAGACGCCAAACCGCAAACCATCCGATTGACGGTGGACGCCGAAGGCAAGTACTTCTGGAACGACGAGGCTGTGGACGAGGCCAAGTTGAACAGCCTGTTGCAAGCCGAGGCGCAGAAAAAACCGCAAGCGCCTCTGCATATTCGCGGCGACAGAGCCGTGCGTTACGAACGCGTGGCGCAAGCCATGGCCGCGGCGCAACGCGCTGGCATGACGCAAATTGGATTCATCACTGAACGCACATCACCCTGAAGGAGACAACCATGTTGAAACAACTGATCACCGCAATTTGCTTGCTCGCAGCCGCTTCGGCCCACGCCCAAGTCGACGTCACCGACCCCTGGGCCCGCGCCACCGGCAAAGGCCAAAAAGCCACCGGCGTTTTCATGAACCTGACCGCCAAGAAAGCCACACGATTGGTCGGCGTCAAGTCTGAGTTGACGCCTGTCGCGCAAGTGCATGAAATGAAAATGGACAAGGACGTCATGAAAATGCAGTCCATCAAAGCGCTGGATTTGCCAGCCGGTCAAACCGTGTCTTTGAAGCCTGGCAGCTACCACGTGATGCTGATGGACTTGAAAGCGCCGGTGGCTGAAGGCAGCCATGTGGTGGTCACCTTGATGTTCGAAGACGCTGCTGGTGTTAAAACCCAGCAAGAAGTTCATGCGGTGGCCAAGAAGTCATCCATGGGCAGCGCCGACAAACACAAAAGCGGCGAACACCACAGCCATTGAAAGACGCCCATGGCCAGCCAACCTGCTTTCAGCTTCGACAATTTCTTGCCCGGCTTTGATTTTTTGAAGAAGTTTGCCCAGGCCAATCCGGCGGCCAGCATGCCCTCGGCCTCCCAATGGGTCACGCCCACGTTGGACCCCGAAGAGCTGGACAAGCGCATTCAAGAGTTGAAGTCGGTGCAGTTTTGGCTGGATCAAAACGCCAAAGCCTTGAGTGCCACCATCCAAGCCATGGAAGTGCAGCGCATGACCTTGTCGACGCTGCAAAGCATGAATGTCGGCATGGCCGATGTGGCTGCTGCCATGACCGGACAAGCACCCAAGCCTGATAGGGCCAACGCCAAAGAAGCCGCGCCCATGGTGGACCCGATGCAATGGTGGGGCGCCATCAGCCAGCAGTTTCAAAGCATTGCCGCGCAAGCTGTGAACGACATGCAAAAACACGCCGCACACATGCAAGCTGCTGCGCCTGCGGCCCCCAAATCCGCCCGCAAAACTGCCCCCAAAACGGCTGCTCAAAAAGCACCTGCTAAAAAAGCGCCCGCGAAAAAGGCTGCTCGCAAAACCGCGCGTTGATGAAACTGTTTCCCTACGGCCACGCCACCCATCCACATTGGGAAATGGCAGCCGACATGGTGCTGGCGCAACTGCGAGCCCACATGCACAACCCGGCTTATGCCGATGCGCCCAGCCTGGGCCTGATCTACATCACCGACCATTTGGCGCGTCATGCGCAAGACATCTTGGATCATGTGGCGCTGGCCTTGCCCCAAGTGGAGCATTGGTCGGGCACTGTCGGTGTGGGCATTTCTTCCAACAACGTCGAGTATTTCGACGAACCTGCCTTGGCCGTCATGCTGTGCGACATCCCGAGCAGCCAATTCCGGGTGTTCAGCGGGCAGGCCCCCTTGGGGCAAGCCTTGGCAAGCGGCTTTGTGGCGCAAACCGCCTTGGTGCATGCCGACGCGCACACGCCTGAACTGAGCGAATTGATTGAAGACTTGGCACGCAGTACCGCAGGCGGGTTTGTGTTTGGCGGCTTGGCGTCAAGCCGCACCGAGGCCTTGCAATTTGCACGCGGTGGTGAACGCACACCACCCGCCACGGGCCGAGGCCATGGGGTTTATTCAGGGGGCCTGAGTGGCGTGGCGTTTGCACCCGAGGTGCAAATGCTCACGCGGGTGACGCAAGGCTGCAAACCCTTGGGCGAGGTGCGTGAAATCACCGAAGCCAATGACCATGTGATTTACAAGCTCGACGGCGCACCTGCGCTATACGCCTTGATGCATGACCTGAACGTGCCCATCGACGACCCGCGCTCGGCCGTGGACAAGGTGCGCCAAACCTTGGTCGGCCTGTCCTTGCCCCACACGCCGACGCTGCGCCCCACCGGCGGCTTGGACGACGCGGTGATGGTGCGCCACATCATTGGCTTGGACCCGGTGCGCCACGGTGTGGCCATCGCGCACTGGGTAGAGCCCGGCATGCATTTGGCGTTTTGCCAACGAGACGCGAAAGCGGCCAGGGCCGATTTGCTGCGCATCGCCACCGAAATCCGTGAAAGCTTGGAGCCCGAAGAAGTGAGCCTGGAGGCCATGGGCGCGCCTGATCTGCGCAACCATGTGAGCCAAGCGGGCCAACGCATCGCAGGTGCGATTTATGTGAGCTGCACCGGGCGCGGCGGCCCGCACTTTGGCGCACCCAGCGCCGAGTTGCAAATCATCCAACGCGCTTTGGGCGACGTGCCCTTGGTGGGGTTTTTCGCGGCTGGAGAAATTGCGAACCAACAGGTGTATGGGTATACGGGGGTGTTGACGGTGTTCACGGTGGATTGAACCCCAGCTATTCCAAAATAGTTGCATGAACGTACGAAACAACGTACCATTTGCCCTCGTTGAAAGGAAGCAAGATGACCACGGTACTCACAGCCAGCGAGGCGCGGGCCAACTTGTACCGCTTGATGGACCAGGCGGCGGACACGCACGAGCCCATTCTGATCACCGGCAAGCGGAGTGATTCTGTCTTGGTTGCTGCCGAAGATTGGCAAGCCATCCAAGCGACATTGCACTTGTTGTCGGTGCCCGGCATGCGCGAATCCATCCATGAAGGCATGGCCGAGCCCTTGGATGAAAGCGCGAAGGAATTGGACTGGTGAGCTGGCAAGTGGTGTTTGCCAAACATGCATTGAAAGACGCACCCAAACTTTCAGCAGCAGGGCTCAAACCCAAAGCACAGGCTTTGTTGGACATCTTGGCAGTAGACCCGTTTCAAAATCCGCCGCCGTTTGAAAAATTGATGGGTGATTTGGCAGGCGCCTATTCACGCCGCATCAACATTCAACATCGATTGGTTTACCAGGTGTTGTCCTCAGAGCGCACCGTGCGAGTTTTGCGCATGTGGACGCATTACGACTAGCCCACCGCTTTAAAGCAGCGAGAACGCCAATGGTCAAACGCCCAGCGCCCTGTCCCCTTTGAACCTCGCCGCCATACCGGCAAAGTTGCCCGCGTCCAGCGCATCGCGCACTTCTTGCATCAGGTTCAGGTAGTAGTGCAGGTTGTGGATAGTGGCCAGCATGGGCCCCAGCATTTCGCCGCAGCGGTCCAGGTGGTGCATGTAAGCGCGGCTGAAACCTTCGCGCCCACCGTCTTTCCAGCTCACGCCTGAATTGCCCGCACACGCATAACAAGTGCAGCTTGGGTCGATCGGCTGGTGGTCGGTTTTGTGGCGGGCGTTGCGCAGTTTCAAGTCGCCGTAGCGGGTGAACAGCGTGCCGTTGCGGGCGTTGCGGGTGGGCATCACGCAGTCGAACATGTCCACGCCGCAGCGCACGCCTTCGACCAAATCTTCCGGCGTGCCCACGCCCATCAGGTAGCGCGGTTTGTGCGCGGGCAGGCGGTGCGGCGTGTGCGCCATGATCTCCAGCATTTGGTCTTTCGGCTCGCCCACACTGACGCCGCCTATCGCGTAGCCTGGGAAATCCATGGCCACCAACGCCTCTAAAGATGCTTGGCGCAGTTGGGGAAACATGCCGCCTTGCACGATGCCAAACAAGGCGTTCGGGTTGTTCAAGCGGGCGAATTCATTTTGGCTGCGCACCGCCCAGCGGCGGCTCATTTCCATCGACTTGGCGGCTTCGGCCTCGGTGGTGATGTGGCCGTTGGTTTCATAAGGGGTGCATTCATCGAGCTGCATCACGATGTCGCTGTTGAGCGTGGTTTGAATCTGCATGCTCACCTCGGGCGACATGAACAGCTTGTCGCCGTTCACTGGCGAGGCAAAGGTCACGCCTTCTTCGGTGATCTTGCGCATCGCGCCCAAACTCCACACCTGAAAGCCACCCGAGTCGGTGAGGATGGGTTTGTGCCACTGCTCAAAACCGTGCAAGCCGCCAAAGCTTTGCATCACGTCCAGGCCGGGGCGCATCCACAGGTGAAAGGTGTTGCCCAGAATGATTTGCGCACCCATGTCATTCAGGCTGCGCGGCATCACGCCTTTGACCGTGCCGTAGGTGCCCACCGGCATGAAGATCGGCGTTTGCACCACGCCATGGTTCAGGGTCAGGCGGCCACGGCGGGCCAGGCCTTCGGCTTTGATCAGATCGAATGTCAGCATTGGGGCAGTTTAAGTGCCCCCAGAAAACATCAGAAGGGCATCGGTGCATAGACACTTCGAATTCTTTACTTTAAAATTTGCTTTACTAACTTTAAAAAGTAAAGGAGACTGAATATGTCAAGCAATGCAGTTGTTTCAAGCAAAGGACAGGTCACTTTGCCTGCGGCCATGCGGACCCAGCTGGGCATAGAGCCGGGCTCACCTATTCAGTTTGAAGTGCGGGGCAAAGAAATTGTGATCACGCCTTTGCTCCCGATGAGCGCTTATTACGGCATCCTCAAAGGCTACGACTTGGGTGACATCGAGCCATCCAAAGAACCCGACAAGGATCACGCATGAACATGGTCGATGCCTCTGGCTGGATTGAGTTTTTTTTGGCGGGTCCAAACGGTCCCCAATTCAAACCCATCATCGAAAACCAAGCCCATTTGTTGGTCACCAGCATCAACCTGTACGAAGTTCATCGGGTGTTGTCACGCAAACTGCCCACAGACTTGCGCGACACCTGCTTGAACTTGATGCGCCGCGTTCCCATCATCCATT
This sequence comes from uncultured Burkholderiales bacterium, assembly GCA_937891045.1. Next base: position 43,524 of record CALBEV010000020.1, read on the forward strand.
TCGATGATGCCATGGCCATTGCCGCCGCCGAGTTGGCCCTGAAACACCAACTTGCCATGGCCGATGCAGCCATGTATGCCATGGCCATTGCACAGCAAGCCACGTTGTGGACGCAGGATGCGGATTACCAAGGACTTCAGGGTGTGGCGTATGTGCCCAAACCCTGAGCTTGTCGGCTCAGCAGCATGGCGTCGCCATAGCTGAAGAAACGATAGCCCTGTGAAATGGCGTGTTGGTATAGCGCATGCATGGGCTCAAAGCCCGCGAAGGCCGCCACCAGCATCAACAAGCTGCTTTTGGGCAAGTGGAAATTGGTGATGAGCAGGTCCACCACCTTGAATGCAAAACCGGGCGTGATAAAGATGGTGGTGTCACCCTCGGTTTGCCCAGATTGCGCCCAACTCTCCAGGGTGCGAACCGTGGTGGTGCCCACTGCCACCACACGGCCGCCACGTGCTCGGCAGTCGGTGATGGCTTGCAGTGTTTCAGGGGGAATGCTGTACCACTCGCTGTGCATCTGGTGCTCGCTCAAGTTCTCGGTTTTCACCGGCGAAAACGTGCCTGCGCCCACATGCAAAGTCACGCTGGCGCGATGCACCCCCATGGCTTGCAAAGCATCAAGCAAGGCTTGGTCAAAATGGAGCGCTGCGGTCGGAGCTGCAGCCGCGCCGGGGTGTTTGGCAAACACGGTTTGATACCGCGCCACGTCCTCGGGGTTCATGCTGTGTTTGTCCCGTGCAATGTAGGGCGGCAGCGGCACGTGGCCGTGTTCGCGCATCAAGCCCAAAGGCTCGGCGCTGAAGCTGAACCGAAACAAAGGTCCATCCTCATGCGGCCAACGGCCCAGCAAGGTGGCTTCAAAAACAGGGGCGGTGCCCGCTTGGTTGAACATCTGCAGCACCGTGCCCACCGGCGGTTTTTTGCTGACCTTCATGTGCGCCACCACCTGGTGCGCGGCGTCATCGGTGTCGGGCAGCACCCGCTCGACCAACAGCTCCAGTTGACCGCCACTGGGCTTTTCGCCAAACAAACGGGCGGGCACCACTTGCGTGTCGTTGAACACCAGCAGGTCGCCGGGTTGCAGCAAGCCGGGCAAGTCTTTGAAACTGCGGTCGATGAAGGCGCTGTGGCGACCATCCAGCAAACGCGACGCACTGCGCTCGGGCGCCGGTGTTTGAGCAATCAGTTCAGGGGGCAGGTGAAAGTCGAAGTCGCTTAAAGCGAAGGGGCGAGAGGCTGCTGCAGGAGGCATGTGCTTGAGGGCCGGACGGGCCCGTTCCAAGTGAAGGAGGCGCAAATTGTGGCATGCCCGTCAGTGGTAATCGTCTTCGCGCTGGTGCCTGACCGCCAAGATGGTGACATGTTGCGCATCGTCGATTTCAAACAAAGCCAAATAACCAGAGGCGCCAAAAGGAATCAGCAACTCCCTGACAAAGGGACCCAATGCGCCAGCAGAGGCTTTGCGACAAGTGAAGGGCGAATGCGCCAAGAAGGAAAAACTTTGTTCAATGGCTTGTCGTGAACGGATGGCCAACTCAAGGTCCAATTCGAGCAAGAAATTGAACAGCCGAAGCAAATCTTCTTCAGCATCGCTGGTCAAGCGGACTTCAAAGGACGGCATTCTTCTTTTTCTGGGCAGCTGAAATCAGCCCATCGAGCTTGCTCAAAACTTCAGCTGCAGGAATGTATTGGTTGGCTTGACGCGCAGATTGAGAAGAGCGCAAGGCTCTGGCCACAAACTCGTCGTCTGCTGCGCGTTGGGCAATGGTGTTTTCGAGGGCTGTTTCCATGAGTTTGGAGAGTGTTTCGTTGGGGCGCAAAGCACGTTCGGCAGCTTCGCGAAGCTCAGGGTTGACACGAATCGCGGGCAAGGTGGATGTTTTCATGGTCATGGCCTTCCAGGTTGTGATGCAATTGTAATGCGCGATGTGCGCTGTGCACATCAGCAGGCACAATCTCACAGCCATGCCCACCCCAACGCCCGAGCGCAAACCCTTGTCCCTGCCGCAAAAAGCCTTGCGCAAAATGGGTTTGCTGCGCCCGGTGGACTTGGCGCTGCACCTGCCAATGCGCTATGAGGATGAAACCAAGTTGGTGAAGCTGGCAGACAGCCGCGATGGCGAGGTGATTCAAATTGAAGCGGTGGTGAAAAGCTGCCAAGTGGTGTTCAAGCCGCGCCGCCAATTGCAAGCGGTGGTGGACGATGGTAGCGACACCTGCACGCTGCGTTTTTTCAACTTTTACCCGAACATGCAAAAGGCGCTGGAAGTGGGGCGGCAGGTGCGTTTGCGCGGTGAGGTGCGCGGCGGCTTCATGGGCCGCACCATGATGCATCCGACAGTGCAAGCTGCGGGCGGCGCACTGGCCACAGCGCTCACCCCCGTCTATCCCAGCACCGCCGAGCTGCCGCAAGCCTATTTGCGCAAAGCCGTGCTGGGCGGCTTGGCCTACGCGTTGCGCGGCCAAGCCTTTGCCGAAACCATTCCCGCCAACCATTTGCCGCCGCACAGTTGGGGCTTGGCGCAGGCGCTGCAGTTTTTGCACCACCCGACACCCGATGTGTCTTTGGCGGAGTTGGAAGACCACACGCACCCGGCTTGGCAGCGGCTCAAAGCCGAAGAATTGCTGGCGCAACAGCTCTCGCAGTTGCAGGCCAAGCGCGAGCGGCAGTTGCTGAATGCCCCAGTGCTGGCGCACAGCCACAGCCCCAAAGGGGTGTTAGCGCAATTGCACGCTGCCTTGCCGTTCAAACTCACCCAGGCCCAGCAGCGGGTGGTGACTGAAATTGCCAATGACGTGGCGCGTGCCGTGCCCATGCACCGCTTGTTGCAAGGCGATGTGGGCTCGGGCAAAACCGTGGTGGCGGCGCTCGCAGCAGCGCAGTGCATCGACGCAGGTTGGCAGTGCGCCTTGATGGCTCCAACGGAAATTTTGGCCGAGCAGCATTTCGCCAAACTGGTGGGTTGGCTGGCGCCGGTGTTGGCCCCGCTGGGTTTGCAAGTGGCGTGGCTGACCGGCAGCCAAAAGAAAAAAGAACGCGACTCCATGCTGGCGCTGGTGGCCAGCGGCCAAGCGGCCTTGGTGGTCGGAACCCACGCCGTCATTCAAGACAAGGTGCAGTTCAAACACCTGGGGCTGGCCATCATCGACGAGCAACACCGTTTTGGCGTGGCGCAGCGTTTGGCGCTGCGGCAAAAACTCTCGGACGAGCAAACCAACCCCTCAGATGCAGAACGCGCTTTCAGTGCTGGCGACCACACGAACACCATCCCGCGCGAACCGCATTTGCTGATGATGAGTGCCACGCCCATTCCGCGCACCTTGGCCATGAGCTACTACGCCGATTTGGATGTCTCCACCATCGACGAGTTGCCGCCCGGGCGCACACCCATCGTCACCAAGCTGGTGGCCGACAGCCGCCGCGATGAAATCATCGAGCGCATTCGCGTGCAACTCACCGAGGGGCGGCAGATTTACTGGGTGTGTCAGCTGATTGAAGAAAGCGAAGCACTGGACCTGCGCAACGCCACCGACACCCACCAAGCCCTGTGCGAAGCGCTGCCGGGCGTCATGATCGGTTTGCTGCATTCCCGCATGCCGCAAGCCGAGAAGAAGGCGGTCATGTCGCTGTTTGTGCAGGGACAAATGGGTGTGTTGGTCAGCACCACGGTCATTGAAGTGGGCGTGGACGTGCCCAATGCCTCGCTGATGGTGATCGAGCACGCCGAGCGGTTTGGTCTCAGCCAGTTGCACCAATTGCGCGGTCGGGTCGGGCGTGGTGCAGCGGCCTCGGCCTGCGTGCTCTTGTATTCGCTGGGCGAGCATGGCCGCTTGAGCGACACGGCGCGGGCACGCTTGCGGGCCATGGCCGAGACCAACGACGGCTTTGAAATTGCGCGGCGCGATTTGGACATCCGCGGCCCGGGCGAATTCTTGGGAGCAAGGCAATCGGGCGCGGCCATGCTGCGATTTGCCGATTTGACGGTAGACCATGAAGTGTTGAACTGGGCGCGGCAACTTGCGCCCACCATGCTGGACCAACACCCCACCTTGGCGGGGCGCCATGTGGAGCGCTGGTTGGGTGGAAAATCCGACTTTCTGAAAGCCTGACACCATGACCCTGACCGAACTCAAATACATCGTGGCGGTGGCCCGCGAAAAGCACTTTGGCCGCGCCGCCGAAGCCTGCTTTGTGTCGCAGCCTACGCTGTCGGTGGGCATCAAAAACCTGGAAGAAGAACTGCAGGTGAAGTTGTTCGAGCGCAATGCCAACGAGGTCACAGTCACACCCTTGGGCGAAGAAATCGTGCGCCAAGCACAAAGTGTGTTGGAGCAAGCCGCCAACATCAAAGAGTTGGCCAAGCGCGGCAAAGACCCGCTGTCGGGGCCGCTGCGCTTGGGCGTCATCTACACGATTGCGCCTTATTTGCTGCCCGAGTTGGTGCGCCACAGCATCGACAAGTCGCCGCAAATGCCGCTCATGTTGCAAGAGAACTTCACCGTGAAATTGCTGGAGATGCTGCGCACCGGCGAGATCGATTGCGCCATCATGGCCGAGCCTTTTCCAGACACCGGTTTGGCGGTGGCGCCGCTTTACGACGAGCCCTTCATGGCCGCGCTGCCCAGCAACCACCCGCTGGCGCAACGCGCGTCCATCAGCGCCACCGAGCTCAAAGCCGAAACCATGTTGCTGTTGGGCAATGGCCATTGCTTCCGCGACCATGTGCTCGAGGTCTGCCCCGAATTTGCACGGTTTTCCAGCGACACCGAAGGCATCCGCAAAAGCTTTGAAGGCTCCTCCCTGGAGACCATCAAACACATGGTGGCGGCAGGCATGGGCGTGACCTTGGTGCCGCGCCTGAGCGTGCCCAAAGACGCTTTGCTGGTCGGCGGCAAAAAGAAAAAATCTCTGGACACCTATGTGCGTTATTTGCCAGTGGTCGAGGGCAACGAGAAACCGCCGACCCGCCGCGTGGTGCTGGCCTGGCGGCGCAGTTTCACCCGCTATGAAGCCATCGCCGCCTTGCGCAACGCCATCGTGGCCAGCGAATTGCCAGGCGTTCACCGCTTGACCTGATCAACCTGTTGCCATGACAGAAACCACGACTGAAGCCCCGAGTGAAGACAAGCCGCTGCGCAGTGCGCTGTCGCTTTATCTTGATTTGATTCGTTGGAACCGCCCCGCTGGTTGGCTCTTGCTGTTGTGGCCGAGCTTGGGTGCTTTGTGGCTGGCCAGTGGCGGTTTTCCGGGCTGGCATTTGCTGAGCGTGTTTGTGCTGGGGACCATCCTCATGCGCAGCGCGGGGTGCTGCTTTAACGATGTGGCGGACCGTGAATTTGACAAGCACGTGGAGCGCACCGCCAAACGACCCGTTACTTCAGGCGCTTTGTCGGTGCGCCAAGCACTCACCGCAGGCGCGGTGTTGGCGCTGTGTGCCTTTGGCTTGGTGCTCACCACCAACGCGGTCACCATCGTTTGGTCGTTTGTGGCCTTGGCTGTTACCTTGGCCTACCCGTATGCCAAACGCTTCGTGGCCATGCCGCAAGCGGTGCTGGGCGTGGCCTTCAGCTTTGGCATCCCGATGGCTTTTGCCGCTGTGAATGGCGGGCCGTTCAGCATCGAAGGCGTGTGGCACGCGGTGCCGCCGCTGGCTTGGGGCTTGTTGTTGGTGAACTTGTTTTGGGTGTTGGCCTACGACACCGAGTACGCCATGGTGGACCGCAATGACGACTTGCGCATTGGCATGAAAACCTCGGCCATCACCTTGGGGCGCTATGACGTGCTGGCCGTGATGGTTTTTTACGCGGTTTACCTGTTGGGCAACCTGTGGCTGCTGCACGACCAAGGCCTGGGCTGGCCGCATTGGTTTTCCATTGAAATCGCTGGGGTGCAGGCGTTGTGGCACTTCGGCATGATTTACAAACGCGAACGCGAGGGTTGCTTCAGGGCGTTTCGCATGAACCATTGGCTGGGGGCCACCGTGTTTGCAGGCCTCGCCTGGGGCTTGCACCTGCGTTAGGCCCGTCGATACCAACAGCCGTTGGATGGAAACTCAGGTGCCGCCCAGTTCATCACCCAAACTGACGGCGCGGTCCCGTGCGGCCAGCATGGCTTTCTCAAACAACGCGGGCAGGCCATCGGCTTGCATGCTGCTGATGGCCGCATGGGTGGTGCCACCTTTGGAGGTGACGCGCTCGCGCAGCACAGCAGGGGGCTCAGAGCTGGCGCGGGCCAGTTCGGCCGCACCCACCACGGTGCCCAGCGCCAACTGGTGCGCTTGTGCCGGTGTGAGTCCCATGCGCACACCAGCGGCCACCATGGCTTCGATCACATAAAACACATAGGCGGGGCCCGAACCCGACACAGCAGTGACGGCGTCAAGCAAGTCTTCGCTGCTGACCCAAATCGACTGACCCACAGCTTGCAACAAGGCTTCCACTTGTTGGCGTTGCTCGGTGCCGACCGCGCCACGCGCATACAAACCGGTTTGACCCAAGCCCACCAAGGCCGGGGTGTTGGGCATGGCACGCACCACCCGCTCCGTGCCCAGCCAATGACTGATGCTGTCGCTGCGGATACCAGCGGCCACACTCAGGTGCAGGGCTTGTGGAAACAGGTCGTTCAAGGGCTGAGCCACGGCTTGGAAGAGCTGGGGCTTGACCGCCCAAACCACCAGCTGCGTGTCGTTCAGGCTGTCGTTGGCTTGTGGCAGGGCTTGCACGCCGTGTTGGTCAATCAACAGTTGGCGGGTGCTGGCCAAGGGCTCGACCACGCGGATACTGTCGGCCGCCGTGCCTTGTTTGCGCAGGCCAGCGATCAGGGCTTGCGCCATGTTGCCCCCGCCGATGAAGGTGATGGGCGACAAAGCGGGAAGGACAGAGGTCATGAGAAATCCTGAAGCAAGCTGAAAAGACTGGCCGCCATTGTCGGTGCAACACGAAGTGGCGCAGTTTCATTCTCAGAAAGCCCAATCCAGCGCTGCCAGGGGGGTGTCAGGCCGCCACAGTTTGGCGCACAGCCTTTTCCCAATGCGCCATCAGCGCCTGCGCTTGCTCGCGCGACATCTGCGGTTCAAAGCGGCGCTCGACCCGCCAATGCTGGGCCAGTTCTTGCGGGCTTTGGTAAATGCCTGCGCTCAAACCGGCCAAGTACGCCGCCCCCAAGGCGGTGGTTTCAATCACTTCGGGGCGCAACACCGGGATGCCCAGCAAGTCGGCTTGGAACTGCATCAACAGGTTGTTGACGCAAGCCCCGCCGTCGACACGCAACTCGGTGACCGGCTGGGCGGCATCCCGGTTCATCGCTTGCAACAGCGCGGTACTTTGAAACGCAATGCTTTCCAAGGCGGCGCGGGCAATGTGGGCCATGGTGGTGCCGCGCGACAAACCCACCATCGCGCCGCGTGCATCGGCTTGCCAGTAGGGCGCACCTAGGCCGGTGAAGGCGGGTACCAACACCACGCCGCCGGAGTCGGGCACGCTCTCGGCCAAGGCTTGCACATCGGCGCTTTTGTCAAAGGCGCGCAAGCCATCGCGCAGCCATTGCACCACTGCACCGCCAATGAAGACCGAGCCTTCCAAGGCATACGCCGGGGTGCGGTCGGCTTGGGCGGCACTGGTGGTGATGAGCCCGTTGTGGCTGGTTTGGAACTGGTTTCCGGTGTGCATCAGCATGAAGCAGCCGGTGCCATAGGTGTTTTTGGCCTGACCGGCTTGGAAACAGGCTTGGCCAAACAAGGCGCTTTGCTGGTCACCCGCCACCCCGCCGATGGCCAGTTCATGGCCCAACCATTGCGCTTGGGTGCGGCCAAAGTCACTGGCCGAGGGGTGCACCTCGGGCAGCACCGATTTGGGGATGTCCAAGAGCTTGAGCAGTTCGTCGTCCCATTGGTTGCTGTGGATGTTGAACAGCATGGTGCGGGCCGCGTTGCTGACATCGGTGGCATGCACCGCGCCGCCGGTCAGTTGCCACATCAACCAGCTGTCCACCGTGCCAAACGCCAATTCACCGTGTGCCGCCATGTCGCGGGCACCCGCCACGTTGTTCAAAATCCATTGCAATTTGGTGGCAGAAAAATAGGCATCAATCAGGAGCCCGGTTTTTTGCTGCACCAAGGGCGCTGCACCCGCTTCGCGCAAACGCAGGCACTCGGGCTCGGCGCGTCGGTCTTGCCAAACAATGGCGTTGTAAATGGCTTGGCCGGTGTCGCGCCGCCAGACCACCGTGGTTTCGCGCTGGTTGGTGATGCCCAAAGACGCCACTTGGGCCGCGCTGATGCCCGCTTGTTGCAAGGCTTGGCGGGCCGTGGCGAGCTGGCTGGTCCAGATTTCTTGTGGGTCGTGCTCGACCCAGCCAGGATGTGGGTAGATTTGCCGAAACTCTTGTTGCGCCACGGTCAGCACCGAGCCGTCGGGCTTGAAGACGATGCTGCGGGAACTGGAGGTGCCTTGGTCAAGGGCCAGGATGTAGGTCATGGTGGGCAGCTGTGAGGGATTCAACCCACCAAGGACAAGGCGGGTGGGGTTTTGCTTTCATCGGCCACGGTGCACTCCACCCCAGATTGCTCGAGCAACTGCACAAAGCTCTCTGGCGGCAGGGCGTCGGTGAACAAGCGGTCGATGTGGGATAAATGCGCCAATTCGACCATGGCCGGGCGGTTGAATTTGGTGTGGTCAGCGGCCAGCCACACTTCACGCGAATGCTCAATGATGGCCTTGGCCACTTTCACCTCGCGGTAGTCAAAGTCGCGCATGGTGCCGTCGGCCTCGATGCCGCTGATGCCAATCAGGCCTATGTCCACCTTGAACTGGCGAATGAAGTCGACCGTGGCTTCACCGACGATGCCGCGGTCCACGCCGCGCACCACGCCGCCAGTGACGATGACTTCGCAGTCCGGGTTGTCGCTCATGATTTGCGCCACATTCAGGTTGTTGGTGATGACCCGCAAGCCCCGGTGTTGGCGCAACTCGCGGGCCACGGTTTCCATGGTGGTGCCGATGTTCATGATGAGTGAACAGCCATGCGGCACGCTGGCGGCAATGGCTTTGGCGATGCGGGTTTTGCCGTCCAAGGACAGCGCTTGGCGCTGGCGGTAGGCGATGTTTTCGGTGGTCGAGCTGGGTATGCGAGCGCCGCCATGAAAGCGCGACAACAAACCCGCCTCGGCCAAACGCTGCACATCCCGGCGCACGGTTTGCAGGGTGACTGAGAAGGTTTCGGCCAAAAACTCAATAGAGGCGGCACCTTGGGCTTGTACCAAGGCCAACAACTCGGTTTGTCGGGGGTTGGGGTTCATGGGTGGTGTTTTGGGGGTTCGGGCAACCATAAACCATCTTCGAATGGCACCAACTTAGGGAAAATACCGAATCAATTAAAACAAAACCGAACAAGAATGCGAAAAGAAAAGAAAATTTCCCGCATGCCAAAACTTGTCTGCAAGACAAGTTGTTCCAGTCCCTGACCCACCCTTCCTCGATGACTTTGAAACTCGACAACATCAGCCAAACCGTAGCCGGTCAGGTGCATGTCTATCCCGTTGACATGGCGCTGGTTCCGAATGCGGTCACGGTATTGCTGGGCGCCACGCAGGCTGGCAAAACCAGCCTGATGCGCTTGATGGCGGGCTTGGACCTGCCCAGCACCGGCCAGATTTGGGTCGATGGGCGCAACGTCACCGGCGTTGGGGTGCGGGATCGCAATGTCGCCATGGTCTACCAGCAATTCATCAACTACCCGTCCATGAGCGTGTACGACAACATCGCTTCACCTTTGCGTTTGCGTGGTGACAGCAACATCGACGAGCAAGTCCAAGCCATGGCCAAGCGACTGCGCATCGACCCCTTCTTGAAACGCTTGCCCGCCGAGTTGTCGGGCGGCCAGCAGCAGCGGGTGGCATTGGCCCGGGCCTTGGCCAAACGCGCACCGCTCATGTTCCTCGACGAGCCCTTGGTCAACCTCGACTACAAACTGCGCGAAGAACTGCGCGAAGACCTGACCCAGTTGTTTGAAGCTGGCAGTGGTACCGTGGTGTATGCCACCACCGAACCCAGCGAAGCCTTGCTGTTGGGCGGCTACACCGCGGTCATGAAAGAGGGCCGTGTCCTGCAATACGGGCCCACCTTGGAGGTGTTTCGCCAGCCCCAATCTTTGGATGTGGCCCGTGCTTTCAGCGACCCGCCCATCAATGTGCTGCAAGCCACGCCTCAAAACGGCCAATGGCGCTTGGACAACGGCAGCACACTCGCACTGCACCAACTCGCGCACAGTGGTCCGGTGCAACTGGGCTGGCGAGCCACCGCTTTGCGCACCGAGCAAGGCCCGGCCGACGTGGCCATGCCGGGGCGGGTGCAACTGGCGGAAATTTCCGGCACCGACACCTTTGTGCACTTGGATTGCAGTGGCATCGAGTTGGTCATGCAAAAAACCGGTGTCCATGGGTTTGCCATCGGCCAAGCCATCAGCGTGTACGTCGATCCGCAGGACGCCTATGTGTTTGACCCCGCTGGGGGCCTGTTGCTGGCTCCCCAGAAACCGCCGCAAGGGGGGCGCTGAGATGGTGGCACGTATCGACCTGGATCTGGCCCATGCATACGGGTCCAATCCCCAACAAGACAGCGATTACGCTTTGTTGCCCTTGAAGATGAGCTTTCAAGCCGGGGGCGCCTATGCCTTGCTCGGCCCCTCAGGCTGCGGCAAAACCACCATGCTCAACATCATTTCGGGCTTGGTCAAGCCCTCGCATGGGCAAGTGCTTTTCAATGGCGAAGATGTGTCCGACAAAACCCCGCAACAACGCAACATCGCCCAAGTGTTTCAGTTCCCCGTCATTTACGACACCATGACTGTTGCTGAGAACCTGGCGTTTCCGCTGCGCAACCGCCACATGCCTGAGGCGCAAATCCGCCAACGCGTGGGTCAGATTGCCGAGATGCTGGAACTCAATGGCCAACTGAATCAGCGTGCAGCGGGTTTGTCGGCTGACGCCAAGCAAAAAATCTCGCTGGGGCGAGGCTTGGTGCGCCCGGATGTGGCGGCGATTTTGTTTGACGAACCGCTCACCGTGATCGATCCGCACCTGAAATGGCAACTGCGCCGCAAACTCAAGCAGGTGCATCAAGAACTCAAGCACACCTTGATTTACGTCACTCACGATCAGGTGGAAGCGCTCACCTTTGCTCAAGAAGTGGTGGTCATGACACGTGGCCGAGCTGTGCAGGTGGGCAATGCCGAAGCTTTGTTCGAGCGCCCCGCGCACAGTTTTGTGGGGCACTTCATCGGTTCGCCGGGCATGAATTTTTTACCAGCCATGGCCCAAGACGCGCTGCTGCACATTGGCGGTCAAACCTTGACTTTGTCACCCGCGCAAGCCCTGGCCTTGGCGCATACCCAAGACTTGAAACTCGGCGTGCGCCCGGAATACATCAGCCTGCACGCCCAAGCCGCAGAAGGTTGTTTGCCCGCACAAGTGTTGCGCTGGCAAGACCTGGGCACCAGTGGTTTGCTCACCGCCCAATGCGGCAGCGAGTTGCTGCGGGTGCGCTTGTCACCAGAACACGCGCCGCCAACTGTGGGGCAGACCGTGTACCTGCAAGTGCTGGGTGCGCACAGCTGTTTTTACGAACGCGAGGAGTTGATCGCATGAAGCCCGTCAACCAAAAAGCTTGGCTTCTGATCTTGCCTGTGTTGCTGTGCGTGGCCTTCTCGGCCATCTTGCCGCTGATGACCGTGGTCAATTACTCGGTGCAAGACATCATTTCACCTGAACGCCGCGTGTTTGTCGGCACCGAGTGGTTTGCCGCGGTCATGCGCGACCAAGACTTGCATGATGCATTGGGGCGCCAAATGATCTTTTCCTTGGCGGTCTTGGCGGTTGAAATCCCGCTGGGCATTGCCCTGGCGTTGTCAATGCCAGCCAAAGGGTGGCAGGCGTCCATCACCTTGGTGTTGGTGGCCTTGTCACTGCTCATCCCTTGGAACGTGGTGGGCACGATTTGGCAAATCTTTGGCAGAGCTGTTATGGCTTGCTGGGCGCTTCATTGCAGGGACTGGGGATTGAATACAACTACACGGGCAACGCCCGCGACGCATGGCTGACCGTGTTGGTGATGGACATCTAGCATTGGACACCCTTGGTGGCCCTGCTTTGCTATGCCGGTTTGCGCAGCATCCCAGATGCGTATTACCAAGCTGCGCAAATTGACGGCGCCACCAAGTTCGCGGTGTTTCGATTCATTCAACTGCCCAAGCTTCGCGGCGTGCTGGTGATTGCGGTGTTGTTGCGCTTCATGGACAGCTTCATGATTTACACCGAGCCGTTTGTCTTGACGGGCGGGGGTCCGGGCAACGCCACCACTTTCTTGAGTCAATACCTGACGCAAAAAGCCGTGGGGCAGTTCGATTTAGGCCCGGCGGCAGCGTTCTCCTTGATTTACTTCCTCATCATTTTGTTGCTGTGCTTCATCCTCTACAACTGGATGCAAAGCGTAGGCACCCAGGCCAAGGAGCACGACCATGGATGAGCGCCGCTTCAAAAAGCGCAACCTGTTTTTGCTGCTCTACATCGTGTTTGCGTTGTTGCCCATCTACTGGATGGTCAATATGAGCTTGCGCACCAACGAGGAAATTTTGTCCAGCTTTGCGCTGTTTCCTGACCAGCCAACCTTCGCCAACTACGCCACCATCTTCACCGACCCCTCTTGGTACAGCGGCTACATCAACAGCTTGATTTATGTGGGCATCAACACGGTCATTTCGCTCACGGTGGCCTTGCCTGCTGCTTATGCGTTTTCCCGTTATCGTTTTTTAGGCGACAAGCATGTGTTTTTCTGGTTGCTAACCAACCGCATGACACCACCCGCCGTTTTCTTGCTGCCATTTTTTCAGCTCTACAGCACCGTGGGTTTGATGGACACGCACATCGCCGTGGCCATGGCGCATTTGCTGTTCAACGTGCCGCTTGCGGTGTGGATTTTGGAAGGCTTCATGAGCGGTATTCCACGCGAGATTGATGAAACCGCCTATATCGACGGCTACAGCTTTCCAGCCTTTTTCATCAAGGTGTTTTTGCCGCTCATCAAAGCCGGCGTGGGCGTCACCGCCTTTTTCTGCTTCATGTTCAGCTGGGTCGAGTTGTTGCTGGCGCGGACCTTGACCAGCGTCAACGCCAAGCCGATCGTGGCCACCATGACCCGCACCGTCAGTGCGTCCGGCATGGACTGGGCCACCTTGGCGGCAGCAGGGGTGCTGACTATTGTGCCCGGCGCCATCGTCATTTGGTTTGTGCGGCACTACATCGCCAAAGGCTTTGCCATGGGGCGTGTATGAACTTCAGGAGCTTGCACCATGCTTGAGTGGATGGCTTGGACCACCCCGGTGGCGATTTTTTTCAGCTGCATCGTGCTGATGTTGATCGGCATGACGGTGTGGGAGCGTCGCTCGCCCACCATGGCTCGAAAAGGCTGGCTCCCCCTGGTGACGACCCGGGGTGATCGCTTGTTCATTGGTTTGTTGGGGGCGGCCTATCTGCACCTGATGTTCGTCGGCTTGGCGGGCGAGATGTTGATTTGGTTTGGTTTGAGCGAGGAGCCCACGATTTGGTGGGCCACCGCAACGAGTGCGGTTTGGCTGGTTCTTGTGATGCGCAAGGGCTAGCTCAACCAAGTCATGACACGGTCTGAAACTTCCCCAAGACACGTGCTTTCTCAGAGCAAGGGGAATTTTTTAGGAGACGGGCATGAAATTGAAATACCGTGCAATTGCTTTTGCCGCTGCTGCCTTGGTGCTGGGACACAGCGCATGGGCGGGCGAGGCTGAAGCGAAGAAATGGGTGGACAACGAGTTCCAGCCGTCCACCTTGTCCAAAGACAAGCAGATGGCTGAAATGAAATGGTTCATTGAAGCAGCCAAAAAACTGCAAGCCAAAGGCGTGAAAGAAATTTCCGTCGTGTCAGAGACCATCACCACCCACGAGTACGAATCCAAAACCTTGGCCAAGGCCTTCACCGAAATCACCGGCATCACGGTCAAACACGACCTGATCCAAGAAGGTGACGTGGTGGAGAAATTGCAGACCTCCATGCAATCGGGCAAATCGATTTACGACGGCTGGATTTCAGACTCTGACTTGATTGGTACCCACTACCGCTACGGCAAGATCATGAACCTGACCGATTACATGGCGGGTCCTGGCAAAGAGTGGACCAATCCTGGCTTGGACATCAAAGATTTCATCGGCACCAGCTTCACCACCGGCCCTGATAAAAAACTGTACCAATTGCCTGATCAACAATTCGCCAACCTCTATTGGTTCCGCGCCGACTTGTTTGAACGCAAGGACATCAAAGACAAATTCAAAGCCAAATATGGCTATGACTTGGGCGTGCCTTTGAACTGGAGCGCCTACGAAGACATCGCCGAGTTCTTCACCAATGACGTGAAAACCATCGACGGCAAGCCCATTTATGGCCACATGGATTACGGCAAAAAAGACCCGTCACTGGGCTGGCGTTTCACCGATGCGTGGTTGTCCATGGCGGGTACGGCTGATATCGGCATCCCCAATGGCCGACCTGTTGACGAGTGGGGCATTCGCGCTTCCGCCGATGGTTGCAACCCCCAAGGCGCTTCTGTTGCGCGTGGTGGTGCCACGAACTCACCGGCTGCTGTCTACGCCCTCACCAAGTACGTGGACTGGATGAAGAAATACGCACCGAAGGAAGCCATCGGCATGACCTTTGGTGAGGCCGGCCCCGTGCCTGCTCAAGGCCAAATTGCCCAGCAAATCTTCTGGTACACCGCGTTCACAGCCGACATGACCAAGCCTGGTTTGCCGGTGGTGAATGCCGATGGCACACCGAAGTGGCGCATGGCTCCTGGCCCCAACGGCCCGTACTGGAAGCAGGGCATGCAAAACGGCTACCAAGACGTGGGCTCATGGACCTTCTTCAAAGACCACGATGCCAACAAAACAGCGGCTGCTTGGTTGTATGCGCAGTTTGTGACAGCCAAAACCACGTCTCTGAAGAAAACCATCGTCGGCTTGACGCCAATCCGTGAGTCCGACATCCGTTCGGATGCCATGACCAAAATGGCACCCAAGCTCGGTGGTTTGGTTGAGTTCTACCGCAGCCCAGCGCGTGTGGCCTGGACACCCACCGGCACCAACGTGCCTGACTACCCCAAGCTGGCGCAGCTGTGGTGGAAGAACGTGGCGGTGGCCGTCACCGGTAAAAAAACACCTCAGCAAGCCATGGACAACCTGGCCAATGAGATGGACGACGTGATGGCACGTTTGGAGCGTGCGGGCATGGCCCGTTGTGCACCCAAGCTCAACCCGAAAGGCGATCCAGCCAAGTACCTGAGTGACAAAGCGGCGCCGTGGGCCAAGCTGGCCAACGAGAAACCCAAAGGCCAAACCATCGCCTATGAAACGCTGCTCAATGCTTGGAAGGCAGGTCGCGTTCGCTAAACCAAACCGGGACACCGCGCAAGCGGTGTCTTGTGTTGTGAGGGCCTGTGGCCAGTTTGCTGCAGGCCCCTCTTTGGTCAGTCACCCATGAACCGCTCAGAACTTCTTCAACAGTTGGCTGCCCCCCAAAGCTTTGATTTGACGGTGATAGGTGGTGGTGCCACTGGTCTGGGCGTGGCACTTGAAGCCAGCCTGCGGGGCTACAAAGTAGTCTTGCTCGAATCGCATGATTTCGCCAAAGGCACGTCATCACGTTCCACCAAGTTGGTGCACGGTGGTGTGCGTTATTTGGCCCAGGGCAACGTGGCCTTGGTCCGTGAAGCGCTTCACGAGCGCTCGGTGTTGTTGCACGACGCGCCGCATTTGGCGCAACCCATTCCCTTCGTCATGCCGTCATACCGTTGGTGGGAAACCGCCTTCTACGGCATTGGCTTGAAGTTGTACGATTTTTTGGCTGGCGCCGACGGCCTTGGCCGAACTGAATTTTTAAGCGGTACAGAAGTGATGTCGCGCATTCCTGGATTGAAAGCCCAAGGCTTGCATGGCGGCGTTCAGTACTGGGACGGCCAGTTTGACGACGCCCGTTTTGCCATCAGTTTGGCCCGCACCGCCGCCCAGGCGGGTGCTTTGCTGGTCAATTACTGCCCTGTGACGCAATTGAAGCAGTCGCAAGGCCAGTTGAGCGCCTTGGTCTGTCAAAACGAGGAAACCGGCCAATCTTTTGAATTGCAAGCCCGTTGCATCGTCAACGCCACCGGAGTGTGGGTCGATCAATTGCGGCAAATGGATGCATCGACCGAAGGTTTGAAGGTCCAACCCATGGTCGCCCCCAGTCAAGGGGTGCACCTGGTGGTGGACCGTTCTTTTCTGCCTGGCGAACATGCGTTGCTGGTGCCTAAAACCGCCGATGGCCGTGTGTTGTTTGCCGTGCCTTGGTTGGGCAAAGTGATCTTGGGCACCACCGACACGCCGCGCAGTGACATGCCGCGTGAACCGGCGGCGTTCGAGGAAGAAGTGGCGTTCATCTTGGGCGAATCGGCCCGCTACTTGGCCAAACCGCCCCAGCGCAGCGATGTGCGCAGTGTCTGGGTGGGCTTGCGCCCGCTGGTCAAACCCACGCAAGAAGAGGGTGTCAGCACCAAGGGCTTGAGCCGAGAACATTCCACGAGCGTCAGCCGCAGCGGCTTGGTCACCGTCACCGGCGGCAAATGGACCACTTACCGCGCCATGGCCGAAGACGTTTTGTCGCAATGTGTGTCCAGCCAGTTGTTGTCGGCCCCTTTGCAACCGCAACACCCGGCGGCGGTGTTCAAAGGCGCAGGTGCCTTTCTCGGGCGACCTGTCAGTTTGACGGCACCGCAAGGTCTGCATCTTTATGGAAATGAACAGAGTTTGGTGGCAGAAATGCCTGGCGCAGACCACTGGCTGCTGCCCGGTTTGAGCGAAGCCATGGTGCGGTTTGCCGTTCGTTTTGAATTTGCCCGCACCGTCGAGGATGTGCTGGCCAGGCGATCCCGGCTTTTGTTTTTGGACGCCAAAGCGTCCATGGGGGTGGCCGCGCAAGTGGCGGCCTTGTTGGCTGAAGAAGGCTGCAAGCAAGTAAAACTTTCAGACTATTTATCTTTGGCTGAGCGTTACACTTTGGCCGATTGAGCGCTTTTGCCTTGGTATTGTGATGACCAACTGAAAAGAAATATACGTCAACCAAGTGCCAGGCCAAGAAACTGTGGCACAATAGCTGGCTCTGCTTTTCAAACGGCAGGGAAATCACGCCCAAACAAACACGCAGCAAATGGTTTGCTGTGGAGATGACGGGCCCAAGACTGATCGAGTTTTTGAAGCCCATTGGGGGTTTTGAGGCGCGGTACAAGTTGGGAAGAAGAAATGATCCAGACAGAATCCAGATTAGAGGTCGCCGACAACACCGGTGCGAAGTCCGTTTTGTGCATCAAAGTGCTCGGCGGTTCCAAGCGTCGCTACGCCAGCGTTGGTGACATCATCAAAGTGAGCATCAAAGAAGCCGCCCCCCGTGGCCGCGTCAAAAAAGGCGAGATTTACAGTGCTGTGGTGGTGCGTACCGCCAAAGGCATTCGCCGTGGCGATGGCTCGTTGGTGAAATTCGACAGCAACGCTGCCGTTTTGCTCAATGCCAAATTGGAGCCCATTGGCACCCGCATCTTTGGCCCGGTCACGCGCGAACTGCGCACCGAGCGCTTCATGAAGATCGTGTCTTTGGCGCCCGAAGTTCTCTAAGGACCAGACCATGAACAAAATTCGCAAAGGAGACGAAGTCATCGTCATCGCAGGCCGCGACAAGGGCAAGCGTGGCAAGGTGGCATTGCGTCAAGATGATTCGCACCTCGTCATCGAGGGAATCAACTTGGTGAAAAAACACACCAAGCCCAACCCCATGGCTGGCACCACTGGTGGCATCGTTGAAAAAACCATGCCTATTCACCAGTCCAATGTCGCTATTTACAACGCCACCACCGGCAAAGCCGATCGTGTGGGCATCAAGATCAATACCGATGGCTCGAAGGTTCGCATCTTCAAATCCAGCGGCGAAGTCATCAAGGCGGCATGAACATGGCACGACTCCAACAACACTATCGTGAAAAAGTGGTCCCCGAATTGACCACCAAGTTTGGCTACAAGTCCCCCATGGAAGTGCCTCGCCTGACCAAAATCACCCTGAACATGGGTGTCAGCGAAGCCGTGGCGGACAAGAAAGTCATGGACCATGCTGTGGGCGACTTGACCAAAATTGCCGGCCAAAAACCTGTCGTCACCAAAGCCCGCAAGGCCATCGCCGGTTTCAAAATCCGCGAACAGCAGCCCATTGGTTGCATGGTCACGTTGCGCGGTGTGCGCATGTACGAATTCTTGGATCGTTTCGTCACCGTGGCCCTGCCCCGTGTGCGTGACTTCCGCGGTATTTCTGGCCGCGCCTTCGATGGTCGTGGCAACTACAACATCGGTGTGAAAGAGCAAATCATCTTTCCAGAGATCGAGTACGACAAGGTTGATGCCCTGCGTGGCCTCAACATCAGCATCACCACCACGGCCAAGACCGACGATGAGTGCAAAGCACTGCTCGCCGCCTTCCGTTTCCCGTTCAAGAACTGAGGTGCCCTGTGGCTAAAGTAGCTTTGATCGAGCGCGAGCTCAAGCGAGACAAACTGGTCGCCAAGTACGCGAAAAAACACGCGGAACTGAAAGCGATTGCCAGCGATATCAAACGCAGCGAAGAAGAACGCGCTGCAGCACGTTTGGGTTTGCAAAAGTTGCCCCGCAACGCCAACCCTACACGTCAACGCAATCGTTGCGAAATCACCGGTCGCCCTCGTGGCACCTTCCGTCAATTTGGTTTGGGTCGCGCCAAGATCCGTGAATTAGCCTTTGCAGGCAACATTCCCGGCATCACCAAGGCCAGCTGGTAAACAGGCAGGAGAAATTCAATATGAGCATGAGTGATCCCATTGCCGACCTGCTGACGCGTATTCGCAATGCGCAGATGGTGGCCAAGCCGACCGTGTCGGTTCCCGCGTCCAAGGTCAAGATGGCCATTGTTCAGGTGTTGAAAGAGGAGGGCTACATCGATGGCTTCCGCGTCAAAACTGAAGATGGCAAATCTGAGCTGGAAATTGCTTTGAAGTACTACGCAGGTCGTCCTGTGATTGAGCGCATCGAGCGCGTCTCTCGCCCTGGCTTGCGTGTGTACAAAGGCCACGACGCCATTCCTCAAGTCATGAACGGCTTGGGCGTGGCCATCGTCACCACCCCCAAAGGCGTGATGACCGATCGCAAAGCACGCGCCACGGGCGTGGGCGGCGAAGTTCTTTGCTACGTGGCTTAAGGGAGTAACGAAACATGTCCCGAGTTGCCAAAATGCCCGTCACAGTCCCCGCAGGTGTGGATGTGACCATGAACGAACAACATATCAGCGTCAAAGGCGCTGGTGGTCAGTTGTCTATCGCCAACAACGCCTTGGTCAAGGTGGTGCGTCAAGCCGACACACTCACTTTCGAGGCTGCCAATGAAACACGTGAAGCCAATGCCATGAGCGGTACTTTGCGTCAGTTGGTCAACAACATGGTGGTTGGTGTCACCAAAGGCTTTGAGAAAAAGCTCAACCTGGTTGGCGTGGGCTACAAAGCCGCCGCCCAAGGTGCCAAATTGAATTTGGCTGTGGGTTATTCGCACCCCGTCAACTTTGACATGCCTGCTGGCATCAAAGTCGAGACGCCTGCGCCCACTGAAATCATCATCAAAGGCGCTGACCGCCAACGTGTGGGTCAAATCGCTGCTGAAATTCGCGCTGTTCGTCCACCAGAGCCTTACAAAGGCAAAGGCATCCGTTATTCGGACGAAAAGATCACGATCAAAGAGACCAAGAAGAAATAAGGAGCTGCAACATGCTAAGCAAAAAACAGCAGCGTCTGCGCCGTTCGCGTCAAACCCGCATCCGCATTGCCACACAAGGCGTGGCGCGTTTGATGGTCAACCGCACCAATTTACACATCTATGCCAGCGTCATCTCCGGCGACGGCACCAAAGTGATTGCCACCGCTTCAACCGCTGAAGCCGATGTGCGCAAGAGCTTGGGCGCTGTGGGCAAAGGTGGCAACACGGCTGCAGCTCAAATCATCGGCACACGCATTGCTGAAAAAGCAAAAGCCGCTGGTGTCGACAAAGTCGCTTTCGACCGTTCGGGCTTCGCCTACCACGGTCGCGTCAAAACCTTGGCAGATGCCGCACGCGCTGCCGGCTTGCAGTTCTAACAGACACGGATAAATAACATGGCAAAAGTTCAAGCAAAAATGCAAGACGACAGTCGTGACGACGGTCTGAAGGAAAAAATGATCGCGGTCAACCGCGTGACCAAAGTTGTCAAGGGTGGACGCATCCTCGGTTTCGCCGCACTCACTGTTGTTGGTGATGGCGATGGCCGCGTGGGCATGGGCAAAGGCAAATCCAAAGAGGTGCCTGCTGCTGTGCAAAAAGCGATGGAAGAAGCCCGTCGCAACATGCACAAAGTGTCCTTGAAAAACGGCACCATCCACCACAACGTCACCGGCCACCACGGCGCGGCCAATGTGCAAATGGCCCCCGCACCCAAGGGTACGGGCATCATTGCTGGCGGCCCCATGCGTGCTGTGTTTGAAGTCATGGGCATCACCGACATCGTGGCCAAAAGCCATGGTTCGTCCAACCCCTACAACATGGTTCGCGCCACGTTTGATGCGTTGATCAAATCCACCACCGCCGCTGAAGTCGCGGCCAAACGTGGCAAGAACGTCGAAGACCTCTTCGTCTAATCCGGGAGCCCCGACATGTCCACATCCACCTCTACTGTCAAAGTGCAATTGGTGCGCAGCCCTATCGGCACCAAAGAATCCCACCGCGCCACCGTGCGCGGTTTGGGTTTGCGGAAAATCGGCAGCACCAGCGAACTGCAAGACACACCTGCAGTGCGCGGAATGATCAACAAGATCAGCTACCTGGTCAAAGTTCTCTAAAGGTCAGCCATGCAACTCAATGAAATCAAGCCCGCAGATGGCTCCCGCAAAGACCGCCGCCGTGTTGGCCGTGGTATTGGTTCGGGTCTGGGTAAAACCGCAGGCCGCGGCCACAAAGGTCAAAAATCACGCTCGGGCGGCTACCACAAGGTGGGTTTTGAAGGCGGTCAAATGCCTTTGCAACGTCGCTTGCCCAAGCGCGGTTTCAAATCGCAAAGCCTGAAATACAACGAAGAAGTCACGCTCACATCCCTGCAAGCTTTGGACATCACCGACATCGACGTGTTGGCGCTCAAAACCGCTGGTTTGGTGAGCCAAATGGCCAAAGTGGTCAAGGTCATCAAGACTGGTGAGATTTCTCGTGCTGTGAAATTGAGCGGCATTGGTGCCACCGCTGGCGCCAAGGCGGCCATTGAAGCCGCTGGCGGCGCAGTCGCTTAAGGTTCAGGAGCAGCAACTTGGCAACCAACGCATCCATGGGCAAAACAGACAAGTACGGTGACTTGCGTCGCCGCCTGGTCTTTTTGTTGTTGGCCTTGGTGGTTTACCGCATCGGCACGCACATCCCTGTACCGGGTATTGACCCGAACCAACTTCAACAGTTGTTCAAGGGACAGGAAAGCGGCATCCTGAGTTTGTTCAACATGTTCTCAGGTGGCGCTTTGTCGCGCTTCAGTATTTTTGCGCTTGGCATCATGCCCTACATTTCGGCATCCATCATCATGCAGTTGATGTCGTATGTGGTGCCCAGCATGGAAGCCTTGAAAAAAGAAGGCGAAGCTGGTCGTCGCAAAATCACCCAATACACCCGTTACG
The DNA here is from genome assembly GCA_937891045.1 of uncultured Burkholderiales bacterium. The sequence continues at coordinate 65,326 of CALBEV010000020.1, forward strand.
GCACTTTGGGTTTGGCTATTTTCCAGTCTATGGGCATTGCCATTGCGCTTGAATCGTCAGCTGGCTTGGTTATCACGCCCGGTTTTGGCTTTCGCATGACCGCCATGGTTTCTCTCACAGCAGGCACCATGTTCTTGATGTGGTTGGGCGAACAAATCACCGAGCGTGGTTTGGGTAATGGCATTTCCATCATCATCTTCGCGGGCATCGCGGCAGGCTTGCCCAGCTCCATCGGCGGATTGCTTGAATTGGTGCGCACAGGCGCCATGAGCATCATCGTGGCACTTTTGATCGTGGTGCTGGTTGCTGCCATCACTTACTTCGTGGTGTTTGTCGAACGCGGCCAACGCAAAATTTTGGTCAATTACGCGCGTCGTCAAGTGGGCAACAAAGTTTATGGTGGCCAGTCGTCGCACCTGCCTTTGAAGCTCAACATGGCTGGCGTCATCCCGCCCATTTTTGCCTCTTCGATCATTTTGTTGCCTTCCACCATCGTCAGCTGGTTCAGCTCAAGCGGCAGCATGATTTGGTTGAAAGACATTTCTGCCGCGCTGTCTCCCGGTCAGCCCATCTATGTGATGTTGTATGCCGTGGCT
>CALBEV010000021.1 GCA_937891045.1 uncultured Burkholderiales bacterium
GAAAGCCATGCTCGATGTGGTCGATGTGCCGGTGACGGTCAAGCACCGCATTGGCATTGACCGCATCGAAAGCTACGACTTTGTGCGCGACTTTGTGGGCACCGTGAGCGAGGCCGGTTGCAAGGTGTTCATCGTGCACGCCCGCAATGCCTGGCTCGATGGCCTGTCCCCGAAAGAAAACCGCGAAATCCCGCCGCTGCGCTACGAGCTGGCCTACCAGCTTAAGAAAGACTTTCCGGGGCTGCTGATCGCCGTGAACGGCGGCATCAAGACCAACGATGAGATCGCGCAGCATCTGCAGCATGCCGACGGCGTGATGGTCGGGCGCGAGGCCTATTACAACCCTTGGCTTTTGGGCACTTGGGACGCCGCGTTTTATGGCGATACCCACGACGTGCCCAGCCGCGAGGCGGTGGAAGAGGCCATGGTGGCCTACATGGAGCGCGCCTTTGCCGAAGACGGTTGCCCTTGGTATGCGATTGCGCGGCACATGCTGGGCCTGTACCACGGGCAACGCGGTGGCCGCTTGTGGCGGCAAGTCTGGAGCGACCACAAGCTCAAGCCCTTGCCGCCGCGTGAGGTCTGGCAGCTGGCCCGCACTGCGTTGGCACGGGGTGCGGTGGTGACCGACTGAACGACGGACATGGGCCGCAAGGCCATGGCCGGTTCATCAACTGGGCATGGCGTGCAGGGCAGACAAATAAGTGGATCCCCGTGTTTCTGCAAAGATATCCAAAGTCAGCGTCAAAGCCGACTGTAAGACCAAGCCGATGCCGATCCCGGCTGCCAGGTCGTAGCGCGCCCAAAAAGCCAGCATGCCCAGCCCGAGGATCAGCAGCGCCATTTCGACCCCCTTGTAGATCGAAAAGTTTTTCATGACCGTTTGCATGCGGGGAATTTCCTGCGCCTTCAGCGCCGCAGGTTCCCGCTTCAGTTGCGCGCTCAGGGTGGCGACCTGGTGGTCGGTGCGCAGGTAAATCGACACCCCCACCACCATTTGCATCAGCGCAATGACGACCAGCGGGTAGGCCATGGATTTCAGCCGATGACCGTTCATCCAAAGCCAGGCGCTCACGCCAATGGCCACCAGGCCCAAGGTAATGAAGAGCACGCTTTCTTGCTTTTCTGCGCTGAAGTAGTTGTTCAGTGGGTTGATCATGGCGTTTTTCTCAAGCGATGGGGCGGGTCAACATTTTCACCACCTTGGTGGCCAGATTGCGCGGTGTGAAACGCATGCTTTGCGCCATGGCCCAGTTCATGAAGCCCGGTATGTAGACCCGCTGACCGCGCTGCATGGCGCGGTAACCCAGGGCTGCCACCTCTTTGGATGTGGGCAGTTTTTTGCCTTTGATCAGGGCCGAGTTGCCCAGTTGGGCCTTGTCCTGAAAACCTGATGCGGTGGGGCCGGGGCACAGCGCGGTCACAGTCACGCCGGTGTCTTCCAGCTCACACGCCAGGGCCTCCGAGAAACTCAAGACAAATGCTTTGGTGGCGTAATACACCGCCATGTAAGGCCCTGGCTGAAAAGCCGCCGTGGATGCCGTGTTCAAAATCTTGCCGCGCGTTGCGAGCAAATCCGGCAAGAACAGCTTGCTCAGCACCACCACCGTGTTCATGTTGAGTTGCATCATGGCCAGCTCGGACCTGAGCGCCGTGTCCTTGAACTCGCCAAATGCACCGTAGCCTGCGTTGTTGACCAAGGCACTCAAAACGATGCCACGCGCCTGAATGTCGGCGTGCAACTGCACGGCACCCGTGTCGGTTTCCAGGTCTGCACCGATGACCGTGACCTGAACCTTGAATTGCTGCTGCAAATCGTCGGCCAGGGCCTGCATTTTGTCCACGCTGCGAGCGGCCAGCACCAGCTGGTAGCCGTCTTGCGCAAAGTGATGGGCCAAGGCTTGGCCGATGCCTGAAGAGGCCCCCGTGATGAGGGCTGTTTTGTGGGGTTTGGGGTGTTTGTGCATGGCGAACTTCCTTGTTGCGTGTGTCAAAGAAAGCATTGGAAACCCGGCACCTTGGTGCCATGTCAAGCGATTTTTTGTCAAAGGCCATTGAGTTTCGCTTGACCCGGTCCCTTGGTGCCGGGTTTAGGATGGGTGCCAACATGATGAAAACACTGACCACCGCCCATGATTTCAAGGCCTTACAGACCACCAGCGTCTTGTGCAAATCCGCTGGCGTGACCCGCGGCCAATTGCGCTTGTATGAGGATGCGGGCTTGATTGCGCCCCAAAGTAGAACCGAAGCCGGTTATCGCCAATATGGCAGCGACACGCTGGACCGGCTCAAGGCCATTCGGCACCTGAAAGATCTGGGCTTCACCCTGGCCGAGATTGCGCTTTTGCTCAGCGAACGCGACCACGGCACGCTGGATGCGCCCGCCTTGGAGCGACTGGCGGGTGCTGTGGTGGTCAAAATCGATGAACGCATGGCTGCACTGCACGTCATTCGGGCTTACGTGGCCCCTGTTGCTGTGGGCGACATG
>CALBEV010000022.1 GCA_937891045.1 uncultured Burkholderiales bacterium
GAGAACAGCACTTTTTCTTCTTCCACCCAGGCGATGGTGTCACCACGCGTGTGGCCCGGGCCCGGATGCCAGATTTGCACCACCACGCCGCCCAGGTTGATGCTGAGCTTGCCGGGCACCTCGCCCTTGGTGGGGTTGCCGCCGCCCACCACCAGTGTTGGCCAGGTCAGGCCGGGGATGCTGTCGGCGCCACGGAACAAACGCGGAAAGCGCTCCATCTCGCTTTTCATGTCTTGTGCGCCGCGCTCTTTGATCAGGTCCAGCGTGCCTTCGCTGGCGATGATCTCGGTCGCGCCTTCGGCCGCGTAGGCGTAAGCGCCCAAAACGCGCACCGCGTGGTAGTGGGTCAGCAGCACGTATTTGATGGGCAGGTCGCTGACGGTGCGGATTTTCTTGATCAGGTCTTGCGCCATGGCCGGGGTCGCGGTGGCGTCGCTGACCATGATGAAACGGTCACCAATGATCACGCCCGAATTGGGGTCGCCCTCGGCGGTGTAGGCCCAGCAGTGTGCGCTGAGTTGCTCAAAGGTGATCTTTTTTTCGCTCAGGTCGGCCTGGCTGGCGAAGGCCTTGACGGGCGCTTTGGTGGGGGCTTTGGACATGGAAGTTTCTCCGGTCAATGAAGGGGGTAATTTTACCTAAACGAAATGCATTACGGATTGTTGAATTCCAAACGAACTCAACCCAAGCCCTTTTCCAGCATGGCGATGACTTCGTCGGCAAAGGCCGCATAACTGATCGGCCCGCCCGGGCGCAGCCAGGTGAAAGTCCAATTGATCATGCCCAACAGCATCATGGTCAGGGCGGTTTGGTTGGTCGGGGTCAAGCGATGGGGATAGGCGCGCTTCATGAAACGGGTCATGGCGGCGACGATGTCGCGCTGGCGGTTCAAGATCAGCTCGCGCGGTGACACGGATGCCGCGCCCAGAGCCGGGTCGGGCACATCGCTCAAAAACTGCGTGTCGTTGAGCAGCGCTGCGTGCCGGGTGGCCGATGTTTCGTATTCCTGCAAGAACGCCCGCACCAGCTCGTGCAAGGTGGCCCGGTCGTTCAAGTCCTTGCGCTGGGCGGTGGCCTCGGTCTGCGCGATCACCGCCAGCAGCCGCTGGGTGTGGCGGTCGAGCAGGTCAAACAAAATCGCTTCTTTGCTGTCGTAATAGTGGTAAAGCCTCGCCTTGGAGGTGCCACACGCGGTGGCGATTTCGTTCATGCTGGCAGCCGGATAACTGCGCTGGGCAAAGCATTGCGCCGCAATGTCGAGGATCGCGTCGCGTTTGATGTCGTGGGTTGCGGATTTGGGTCTGGCCATGGGCTTCAGCTCAAACCGGCCAGACCACGCCGTTGTCGTTCAGGATCGCGTCGAGGGGCGCGTCGTGGTCTTCGGGCTCCAGCTCATCTAAAAACCCATGGGTGTAGCCCAGGCCCACGGTGAAGGGTTTGGGCTGCAAGGTGGCCAAGGTGCGGTCGTAAAAGCCGCCGCCGTAACCCAAACGGTAGCCGCCGATGCCGTAGCCCACGCAGGGGCACAAACAGCAAGGTGGGCACGATGACTTCGGTGTCTTTGGGCTTGGGAATGCCGTAAGCGTCTTCCTCCATCGGACAGCCAGGGTACCAAGTGTGAAAAGTGAGGGTCTTGTGGAGCTTGTTGACCACGGGCAAGCCAATTTGGCGCCGCTGCGGCTCACCATGCAGCTCGCCGTCTTCTTTCCAGCGGTGCAGCGCTGGCAGCGGGTCAAATTCGCCCTTGATGGGCCAGTAAGCGCCGATCACGGTATCGGGGCGGTCAAACAGCCAGATGCGCATGACGCGCTGCAAGGCTTCAGCCCGCGCCAGGCGGTCGGGCAGGTTCAGCCTTTCTTCAATCAAGGCTTTTCTCAAGGCGCGCTTTGCTTCGGCTTTGTCCATAATCAACCCATGAAATTTAGACTGATTTTGACACTGCTGGCCAGCATCGCCGTGACAAGCCTGATGGCCTTGCCCGTCCAGGCCCAAAACCGGGGTGACGAGGCGGTGTTGGAGATGGTCAAAGCCTTTCGCAAAAACGACACGGCGCGCCTGACAGCCCTGCTGCCGCAGACCCGAGGGCATGTGCTGGAGCCGCTGGCCGCCTACTGGGAAATGCGCGCCCGCTTGCCAACGGCATCCGTGTCCGAAATCCAAAGTTTTTTAACAACTTACGCGGGCAGTTATTACGAAGACCGTTTGCGCAATGACTGGTTGCTTCAGTTGGGCAAAAACCGTGACTGGTCCACATTCACCGCCGAATACCCCCGCTTTCGCATGCGCGACGACCGTGAGGTGCGTTGTTACGCTCTGGCCACCGAGGCCATGAACAGCAAGGCCGACGTGGCCGACGAAGCCAAGCGCCTGTGGTACGCCCAGCGCGATGCCGATGACGGCTGCACTTACGTGGCCGAACACCTGCATTCGGGCCGGCAACTCAAAGCACTGGATGTGTGGCGCAAAGCCCGTATCGCCATGGATGCCAATCGACCCCGCGCAGCGCAGGCAGCTGTTGACATCGAAGCGCCGCGCCTGTCTGAGCAAGTGGCGCTGATCCACGCCGACCCCGCCAAATACCTGGACAAGCGCATCATGGCCATCACCCGCAGCCGCAAAGAACTCGCGGTGCTGGCGCTGATCCGGCTGGCTGCCAAAGACCCGGACGAAGCCGCCGATTTGCTGAGCCGTCGCTGGGCGATCCAGCTGAGCGCTGAAGAACGCAACTGGACCTGGGCCGTGATTGGCAAAAGAGCCGCTCAAAAACTGCAGGACAACGCCACCAGCCACTTTGCCAAAGTGCAAAAAGACAGCGATCTGAACGACGACCTGCTGGGCTGGAAGGTGCGTGCCGCTTTGCGCCAAGGCCAATGGCCGCAGGTACTGAGCGCCACCCAGGCCATGAGTGCGGACACCCGCAACGAGCCAACATGGGTCTATTGGCGCGCCCGCGCCCTGCTGGCCACCGCCCGCCACGAGGCGCAACGCCAAGAGAGCCAAGGTCTGCTGCGCCAAATCGCCAGTGTGCGGGGCTTTTATGAGCAACTGGCGCTGGAGGACCTCGGTCAGGCCATCACCATCCCCGAGCGCCCTAGCCCCCTGACGCCCCAAGAAAAGGCCGCCGCATTCATCCACCCCGGTCTGCAACGCGCTTTGTATGCCATCGCCTTGGGCCTGCGCTCTGAAGGCAACCGGGAATGGAACTACAGCACCAACCTGCACACGCCCGGCGGCATGAACGACCGCGAACTGCTGGCCGCCGCCGACCTGGCCTGCCAGCGCCAGGTATGGGACCGCTGCATCAACACCAGCGAGCGCACCCGGACCGCGTTTGACTTTGAGCAGCGCTTCCCCATGCCGCTGCGCGAGACCGTGGTGCGCCGAGCCCATGAAATCCAACTGGATCCGGCATATGTCTATGGCTTGATCCGGCAGGAAAGCCGCTTCATCATGGACGCCCGCTCGCTTGTAGGGGCCTCGGGCCTGATGCAGGTGATGCCTGCCACTGCCAAATGGACCGCAAAAAAAATTGGACTGACCAGCTTCAGACCCAACCAGATCAGCGACCACGAGGTGAACGTCACCATTGGCACGGCCTATTTGAAACTGGTGCTTGACGATTTCGAGGCCTCCATGCCGCTGGCGGCTGCGGCCTACAACGCCGGCCCCAACCGTTCGCGCAGTTGGCGCAACGGCCCCGTGCTCGAGGCGGCCATTTGGGCCGAAAACATCCCGTTCCAAGAAACACGCGATTACGTGAAAAAAGTGCTGTCCAACACCACCACCTACGCCGCCATCCTGACGCGTCAACCGCAGTCGCTCAAAGCGCGCTTAGGCTCGGTCGGTCCACGGCAATCGCCCATGACCGAGGCCAGCAGCGATTTGCCGTAAAGCTGACGGCAGGTTCAAGCTCTTTCTTGTAAGTCGGACCTTCAGGTCCAACATGATGGGCTTTGACGCAAGTCCATGCCTGGGCTCAAGCCAACGATCTACAAAACGTCAGAGGCCATGGCAACAGCTGGCCACTGCGAAAGAATGCGCTCAGGCCTGCGGCGCTG
>CALBEV010000023.1 GCA_937891045.1 uncultured Burkholderiales bacterium
GAATAAACCATCTGTGACATCGGCTGCTGCCTTGCTGGTTTTGGCCTTTGCGAGCCTGCATGTCAACGCCCAAAACCTCGCCATTGTCAATGGAAAAGCTGTTCCAAAGGCAAGAATGACCGCACTGGCTGCACAACTCGAGCGCTCTGGCAAGCCCGTTGGACCGGAAATGGAACAACAATTGCGCGAAGAAGTGATTGCGCGTGAAATCTTCATGCAAGAGGCCCAAAGACGAGGCATGGAAGCCAATGAAGACTTTAAATTTCAAATGGAAATGGCCAAACAAAGTCTTTTGATTCGCGAGTTGTTCACTGATTTTCAGAAGAACACGGTGATCAGCGATGCTGAAGCCAAAGCCGAATACGACCGCTACATGGCCAACGCAGGGGACGGCAAAGAATACCGCGCCCGCCACATCCTGGTTGAAAAAGAAGATCAAGCCAAGGCCATCATTGCGAGCTTGAAAAAAGGCGGCAAGTTTGAAGAGATTGCCAAAAAGCAGTCCAAGGATCCAGGCTCAGGTGCCAATGGTGGCGATTTGGAATGGGCGACACCCCAAACTTTCGTGAAGGAATTTTCGGATGCGATGGTGGCGTTGAAAAAAGGACAGTTCACTGAAACACCTGTGAAGAGCCAATTTGGTTTCCACATCATCCGTCTGGATGACCTGCGCGACACACCCCAACCCAAGTTCGAAGACGTCAAGCCAGAAATCGTGCAACAGCTCCAGCAAAACAAACTGGTTGATTTTCAAAAGGCTTTGCGGGATAAAGCCAAAATCGAATAACTGCGGTTATCAGGCACCCCTTAGCGGTGTTTGAGGCCAGCTTCTAGATCCTGCAGCCAAGCTGGCCACCTCAAGTTGGGCCTGATTCATCATCAGGCCCAACCGCTCAATGCGAACTTGGGTTGATCAAGTGGCTCAGCGTGAAAACTTCGCTGTTGAGCAACTTGGCGGTGCGGATTTTTTCAAATTCGTTGAGGATGCTTGACGCATCCGTGTGATTTTGAATCAGCAACTTGATGAGTTGCTCTTGCTGTCGGTGCAAGATGGCCACTTTCTTCAGGGCATCGGCCAATGCCTTCATCTCGGGCGATTCATCTTTGGTTTCATGGGGAACGTCCATCAAGCCCTGCTTGTTCTCACCCAGTGTCAACGCTGTTTGATGGCCTTGATGGTGGCTGTTCATGACGTTCAAATCATCTTGCAACTGGCTCAAGTGGTTCACACTGTTGTAGAGCAAATCTGCCAGTTCACGGTCTCGGGTGATGCTCATGGGGTTGCTTCTCAATGGTTGATGACAGGCCTCAGTCTACCCAACGGCGGGCATTGCGCCACAAGCGTATCCAAGGGCTGAGATCTTCAGGCTTGGCATCAGCATGGCCAGGTGCCCAGCTGAACTGCAATTGGAGAAACACCCGCTCGGGGTGCGGCATCATGGCGGTGAAGCGGCCGTCAGGCGTGGTGACAGCCGTCAAGCCTTGCGGGCTGCCGTTCGGGTTGAACGGGTAGGCCTCGGTGGACAGTCCATGGTTGTTGACAAAACGCATGGCGGCAATCGCTTGAGTGGGATCGCCCCGCTTTTCAAAATTGGCAAAGCCTTCGCCATGTGCAACGGCGATAGGGAGGCGGGAACCGGCCAAGCCTTGGAAAAACAAACTCGGTGAATCGAGCACTTCCACCATCGACAAACGCGCCTCAAAGCGTTCGCTTTGGTTGGTGGTGAAGCGGGGCCAGTGCTCGGCACCCGGAATCAAGCTGGCCAGCTCAGCAAACATTTGACAGCCATTGCAAACGCCCAGTCCAAAGGTGTCACTGCGGTCAAAGAAGCTTTGAAATTGCGCAGCCAACACCGGGTTGAAGGTGATGCTGCGCGCCCAGCCGATGCCTGCGCCCAAGGTGTCGCCATAACTGAAGCCGCCACAGGCCACCAAGCCCTTGAAGTCTTTCAGGTTGGCGCGGCCTTGCTGCAAATCGGTCATGTGCACGTCATAGGCTTCGAAGCCTGCTTCGGTGAAGGCATAAGCCATTTCCACATGGGAATTGACGCCCTGCTCGCGCAAAATGGCAACGCGTGGACGGCTTTGACCCACATAAGGCGCGGCCACATTGTCCAAAGCACCTGCGGACAAATGCAGATGCAAACCAGGGTCTTGGGGGTCACCGGCTGCAGCATGTTCGGCATCGGCCGTGGCGGGGTTGTCGCGCTCGCGGGCGATTTTCCAACTCACGCTGTCCCACACTTGGTGCAAATCCTGCAATGGCGCACTGAAAATTTCTTTGGCATCGCGCCAAACACTCACCTGACCCACACCACGTTGCACTTCAGAATGCGCGGGACGGGTTTTGCCAATCACATGGCTGTGCTTGGACAAGCCGTGTTGCCGCAGCACCTGCATCACGCGGTCGCGTTCTGAGCCCCGTACTTGAACCACCACGCCCAACTCTTCATTGAATAAGGCTTGCAAACTGCGTTCGTCTCGGCGCACTGAAACTTGTTGCGCCCAGTTTTTGCTGTCGCCGTGGTCGGCGCGGCTGTCTTGGATGCCGTCGCCCTCGTTCACCAGCAAATCGATGTTCAAGGCCACGCCCACATGACCGGCAAAGGCCATTTCACAAACCGTGGCCCACAAACCGCCGTCGCTTCTATCGTGGTAGGCCAACAGCAAGCCTTGTTGACGTAAATCTTTCACCGCATGCACCAACTTGATGAGGTCTTGGGCATCGTCCAAATCCGGCACATCGCCACCGGCTTGGTTCAACACTTGCGCCAAGATGCTGGCACCCATGCGGTGCTGGCCTTGGCCCAAGTCAATCAAAATCAGTCTGGTGTCGTCTTCGGCGTTGAGTTGCGGGGTCAACGTGTCGCGCACATCGGCCAGTGATGCAAAGGCGGTGATGACCAAACTCACCGGTGACGTGACCTGTTTGGTTTGACCCTGGTCTTGCCAGCGGGTTTTCATTGACAAGCTGTCTTTGCCCACCGGAATCGAGATGCCCAGTTCGGGGCACAACTGCATACCCACGGCTTGCACCGTGTCAAACAAAGCAGCGTCTTCACCGGGTTCGCCACATGCGGCCATCCAGTTGGCCGACAACTTCAACTTGCCCAACTCGATGGGTGCCGCCAAGATGTTGGTGATGGCTTCAGCCACCGCCATGCGCCCGGAAGCGGGCGCGTTCAAAGCCGCCAAGGGGCTGCGTTCACCCAAGCTCATGGCTTCACCGGCCATGCCTTTGAAATCGGCCAAAGTCACCGCGCAATCGGCCACCGGCACTTGCCAAGGTCCGACCATTTGATCCCGGTGACTCAAGCCGCCCACGGTGCGGTCACCGATGGTGATGAGGAAGCGTTTGCTGGCCACGGTGGGGTGGCTCAGCACTTGAATCACGGCGTCTTGCAAACGCACATCGCTCAGGTTCAAAGGCGGCGATTGGCGCTGAACGCGTTGAACATCGCGCAGCATTTTGGGGGGCTTGCCCAGCAACACGTCCAAGGGCATGTTGACCGGTGTGTCCAAGGGTTTTTGGCTGACCACCAGTTTGCGCGTCGCCGATGCCACACCGACCACCGCAAAAGGGCAACGCTCGCGCTCACAGAAAGATTTGAATTGATCCAACGAGCTGGGGTCGATCGCCAACACATAGCGTTCCTGGCTTTCATTGCTCCAAATTTCTTTGGGCGACAAACCACTTTCTTCCAGCGGCACTTGGCGCAAATCAAAACGGGCGCCGCGACCGGCATCATTCACCAATTCAGGGAAAGCGTTGGACAAACCACCGGCGCCCACATCGTGGATGGCCAAGATGGGCGTCATCGGTCCCAAGGCATTGCAATGGTTGATCACCTCTTGGGCACGACGCTGAATTTCGGGGTTGCCGCGTTGCACCGAATCAAAATCCAGCGCCACGCTGTTGGTGCCACTGGCCAAGGAACTGGCAGCACCGCCGCCCATGCCAATGCGCATGCCCGGACCACCCAGTTGAATCAGCAAGGTGCCGGGCGGGAATTCAATTTTGTGGGTCAGTTCTTGGCGAATCACGCCCAAGCCACCGGCCAGCATGATGGGCTTGTGGTAGCCCCGTTGCACCCCATCCACCACTTGCTCGTATTCGCGAAAGTAACCCAGCAAATTGGGGCGGCCAAATTCATTGTTGAAAGCCGCGCCACCCAAGGGGCCTTCGGTCATGATGTCCAAGGCTGAGGCCATGTGGGCCGGTTGACCCAGCGTGCTGCCCCAGAGCTTGGACACGCTGAAACCGGTGAGGCCTGCTTTGGGTTTGGCGCCGCGCCCGGTGGCGCCTTCGTCGCGGATTTCCCCGCCCGCCCCTGTGGAGGCCCCGGGGTAAGGCGAAATGGCGGTCGGGTGGTTGTGGGTTTCCACCTTCATCAAGACATGTTGCACACCTTGGCCCTTGTCGTAGCGCGGCATGAAGCCCGTGAGGGGTGCGCTGAAGGTTTCGACCCGATGCCCTTTCATCACGGCGGCGTTGTCGGCATAAGCCACCACAGTGTGTTGCGGGTTCAGTTGGTGGGTGTTGCGGATCATGCCAAACAAGCTGTGGTTTTGCGCTTGGCCATCGACGATGAATTCGGCATTGAAAATTTTGTGGCGGCAGTGCTCGCTGTTGGCCTGCGCAAACATCATCAGCTCGGCGTCACTCGGGTTGCGATCGAGTTGCTTGAAAGCTTGCAGCAGGTAGTCGATCTCATCGTCAGCCAGCGCCAAGCCTTCATCGGTGTTGGCTTTCACCAAGGCTGCACGCCCACCTTGCTTGACATCCACAAAGGCCAGGGGCTGGGCTGGCAAACTGGTCAACAAAGATTGCGCGTCCTGCCTGTTGGGCCAAACCGATTCGGTCATGCGGTCGTGCAACAAGGCTTGCAATGCAGAGGTCACTGACGCTGAAAGGCTGGGCTTGAGACCTTGCAAGTGGAATTCGGTCAGTCGTTCCAAACGTCGCAACTTGAAACCGCAGTTGCGGGCGATGTCGGTGGCCTTAGAGGCCCAAGGAGACACCGTGCCCATGCGCGGCGACACCACGCAAGAGACGCCAGCGGCTGCCGCTGCAGAGGGGCTGCTTTGGACATCGAGCAATTGCGCCATGCGCTGGTGGTCGGCCGTTGCCAGCGGCTGTTCGGTTGCCAACAAGTAGATGTGGTGAGCAGTGAAACTTTGGATCTCGGGGCAAACCGCTTGGAGTTTGGCCAGAAGGCCTTGGGATTTGAATGCGCTGAAGGCGGAGCCGCCATCAAAAAAACGGATATGAAGTGTCACGGACGGCCTTGGACGTTGAGAGCTTGCGCACGTTGGCGTACTGCAAAGAAGCCCGAATTTTAGCGATAAGCCTCTTTCGGCCAGAGGCCACGGTCAGCCTGAGATAATTCCATCCATGATCACTTACAAAGACGAACAAGGCATTGCTGGCATGCGTGTGGCTGGTCGCTTGGCCTCGGAAGTGTTGGATTACCTGAGCCCGCACGTGCAACCTGGCATCACCACCAATGAATTGGACAAATTGGCCTTCGACTACATCACGCAAGTCCAACAAGCCATTCCTGCGCCCCTGAACTACAACCCCAGCGGCAACAACCCCTACCCCAAATCCATTTGCACCTCGATCAACCACCAGGTTTGCCATGGCATTCCCAGTGACAAGCAGCTGAAAAAAGGCGACATCGTCAACATCGACATCACCGTCATCAAAGACAGCTGGCATGGCGACACCAGCCGCATGTTCATCGTGGGTGAAGGCTCGATTGCCGCCAAACGGCTGTGTCAAATGACCTACGACGCCATGTGGCACGGCA
>CALBEV010000024.1 GCA_937891045.1 uncultured Burkholderiales bacterium
GTGACTTGGTCGAGTACGAAGCCGGTGTGTACACGGGCGACGCGCAGTTGGAAGAGTGGCCCGCCACCCTCGAAGCCTTGCGCGCCCTGAATGCCGAAGCCATCGTGCCCGGTCGCGGCGAAGCCATGAAGGGCAACGCCAATGTGAACAAAGCGCTGGATTACACCCAGTTGTGGGTGAGTACTTTGTTCCAAGCAGGCAAAGAAGCCGTGGCCGCCAAGATGGACCTCAAAGCCGCCATGGCCCACGCCCGCAAAAGCATGGACCCGATCTTCGGCCATGTGTTCATTTATGAGCACTGCCTGCCGTTTGACGTGACCCGTGCCTACGACGAGGCCAGTGGCATCAAGAACCCCCGCATCTGGACGGCAGAGCGCGACATGGAAATGTGGCAAGCGCTGCAAAGCTGACGGTCAAGCGGCACCCCGGGTTCCGCCCGGAGGTTAAGGCAGGATCAGGTCCCGCAAGTCGCGTTCATAGGCACGGAGGCGGCGTGTGGCCCGCAGGCGTTGCTCGGGGCTGGCGGTGTTGTGCAGTTGGGTGAGGTTGTTGCAGGCGCGCTGTGTCATGGTTTGCATGAGGCTTGCGTCGCTGGGGTCCGGCGGCTTGAGCCAGCGTTCCCAAACGCCCCACAGTTCGGCTTGGGCCTGAGCCTGCGTCAAGCCATATTGCTGAATCCGCTGCAAAGCCGACAGCAAATCTTGTTGGCGACGCTGGCGATCGCGACGCCCCCATTCGGCATTCCATGGCGATTGAGTCAATTGGGTTTTGATCAGCTCCGTCTGTTCATGGCTCAGTTCCCCGTAAAAGTCACTGTAGCGACTCAGGGTTCTGTCTTTGCGGCGTTCCAAGCGCGCGGTCGCGTCGCCTTGCAACCATTCTTTTTCCCACTCTTCGTTGGACTTTTCCCATTGGCGGGCCATGTGGCTGAGCTGGCGTGGCCCCAGCAGCATCGCCACTGGTGCGGCTTGGCGCACGGCCTCGCGCATCAGGCGGTCGAGTCGGGTTTGTGCTTCGGAGAAGGCGCTGCACACCTGCGTTGCCTCGGCCGTGTGCTGGCTACGCTGGGCCTGCGTCTGCAAAAAGTCCGCATAAGGGCCCAACTCTTCGCTGCGGTGCCATTGGTGCAGTTGCGCCAGCGCTTCTTTGGCCCGCACCGACTGTTCGCTGTTGAACGACACCGCGCTGTCCAGCCACCAATAAGACAAGGTGGGCAGCTGCTGGTAACCGAGCTTGATGGCGCTGCAAGCCTGCAAAAGCAACAGGGCTGCCACGGCAATGATCGGGCGGATCATTGCAGGCCTTCTGCTTGCATGGACCAACCCGCCAGGTAACCCATGGGGGTGCTGGAGACTCTGTCGTTATCGAGGACCAGCACGGACCAATCACCCTTGAGGCCGCTAAAAACCTGCAAACGGTTGGCGGGCAGCGACAGGGTGAACAAGCGCCCGGTGTTCAAACAAGCGGCGCCTTGGGCCGTATTTTGCAGATCCAGGTCCAATGTGGTTTGGTTGGGCAAGATCAATTGGGCACTCAACTCACCCATTTGGCGGTGGTCAATGCACAGGCTTAGGCTGGCCGCGAGAAGTTGTTCCATTGCGCAAGCGTTGAACTGTGTGGGGATCGTCTGGGCGAGAGGATCGATTCTGTAGCCGCTGCTCAAACCATCTGCATGTTTTAGCGGCAGCGCGCACTGGCTGGCCTTGCCCACAGGCCTTGCCGGATCCGAGCCACCACAACCAGCGAGGAACAAGCTGCCAGCAAAAGCGACGCACAAAAGTCCAAATCGAAATTGACACATGGAGGAAATGCCCTTTTTCGCGAATCATGGGCCCGATGTGGGGCAGCGATAATTTAACCATGCGCGAAGACCGCTCCCTATCTGTGGCAAAACTAGAAAGTGTGCACACCATGACCACCCCTATCTTTCCCGTCGACGTCGTCATCATGGCCGCCGGCAAAGGCACCCGCATGAAAAGCCGCCTGCCCAAAGTGCTGCAGCGCCTGGCGGGCGTGCCACTGGTGCAGCATGTGCTGAACACGGCGGCGCTGCTGAACGCCCGTTCTGCGGTGGTGATTACGGGCCATGGGGCCGACCAGGTTGAGCCGCTGGTGCTGGCACCGGGCCAGGCCATGGGCGTGCGGTGCGTGCGCCAAGAGCCGCAGCTGGGCACAGGCCACGCCGTGCAGCAGGCCGTGCCTGCGCTGGCCGACGATGGCGTGGTGGTGATTTTGTCGGGTGACGTGCCGCTGACCCAGGCGGACACCCTGCAAGCGCTGATCGCCGAGTGCGGTGGCCAGCAGCTGGCACTGTTGACCCTGGACATGGCCGACCCCACGGGCTACGGCCGCATCGTGCGCGAAGGCGTCCAGGTGCAGGCCATCGTCGAGCACAAAGACGCCACCGAGGCGCAGCGCCAGATCCACGAGGTCTACAGCGGCATCATGGCCGTGCCCGCCCGGCTGCTCAAAGGCTGGTTGGGCCGCATCGACAACCAGAACGCGCAGGGCGAGTACTACCTGACCGACGTGGTCAAGCTGGCTGTGGCCGACGGTGTGCCGGTGGTGGCGCACAAAATTACCGACCCGGTGCAGGTGGCGGGCGTGAACAGCCCGGTGCAACTGGCAGAGTTGGAGCGCGCCCACCAGCTGCGCCAGGCCCACCGCTTCATGGAACAAGGCGTGCGCCTGAAAGACCCCGCCCGCTTTGACCTGCGCGGCCAGCTTGATTGTGCGCAAGACGTCGAGATCGACGTGAACTGCGTCTTTGAAGGCTCAGTGTCATTGGGCGAAGGCGTGAAGATCGGCGCGAACTGCGTGATCGCCAACTGCACCATCGCTGCGGGCGCGGTGATTCACCCCTTCACCCACATCGACGGCGAAAAGCCGGGTGTGAGCGTGGGCGAGGGTGCACTGATTGGACCGTTTGCCCGCCTGCGCCCCGGTGCGCAGCTAGCCGCCGACGTGCACATCGGCAACTTCGTTGAGGTCAAAAACTCCACCATGGCCAAGGGATCAAAAGCCAATCATTTGGCCTATTTGGGCGACGCCACCGTGGGCGAGCGGGTGAACTACGGCGCAGGCAGCATCACCGCCAATTACGACGGGGCCAACAAGCACCGAACCGTGATCGAGGCCGATGTGCACATTGGCAGCAACTGCGTGCTGGTCGCACCCGTCACCATTAGCGCAGGCGGCACTGTGGGCGGCGGGTCTGCCATCACCAAGAGCACCGAGCCGGGGGCCTTGAGCGTGGCGCGCGGCAAGCAGGTCAGCATCGCGAACTGGGCGCGACCACAGAAGCAGCCCAAAGCCTGAGCTTGCCGGTTCAGCGCTGTGTATCTGACTTCTTAAGGGCCGCCCAGGCCATGCGGTCCACCCAACTCGGGGCAATCAACTTGAGCCAGCGGCCCACATGCCCGGTCGGGCTCATGAGCACATCGCGCTGGCGTCGCTCGGTGCCTTGCAAGATTTTTTGCACGCACAACTCAACGGGCATGGCCTTGTCTTCGCTCAGGCCGCTGGAGCCTGCAGGCTGACCCATGGCGTTGAGGCCACGGCGGCGGATGTCGGTGTCCACCACACCGGGGTAGGCAATCGTCACCGACACCCCATCGCTCAGCAATTCGGTGCGCAGCGCCTCCATGAAGCCAGTCATCGCAAATTTGCTGGTGCAGTATGCCGTGCGACCGGGTACGCCCACCAAGCCCGCCAACGACGAGACCGCCACCAGCCGACCGCGTGAGGCTTTGAGGTGCGGGAGCGCGGCATGCGTGCACCAGATGGTGCCCCACAGGTTGACCCGCATGAGCTCTTCGTACCAACCCAAATCGGCTGCATCCACATCTTGCAGCATGGCGTGTGCAGAAATACCGGCGTTGTTGATCAGCGTGTCGATCCGTCCAAACTGCTGCACGGTTTGTGCGATCAGGGCTTCGCAGTCTGCGCGCACGCTGACGTCGGTGCGCACACACAGCACCTGTGCCCCGAGCTGACGGCAAGCCTCGGCCACCGCCTCCAATTTGACCAATTGGCGGGCCGCCAACACCAGCGCCACAGCGGCACCTTTGGTGCGGGCCAGCTGGGTGGCCATTTCAGCCCCAATGCCTTCAGATGCGCCCGTGATGATGATCACATTCATGCCTGTTCTCCTTTTGGTGGGCTTGCCGAAGATTGGCTCGCCCGGCTTCGCCCGGGGATTCTTTCACACCTGCGTGCTCAGTGCGCAAACTGTGAGATTTCGATCCAATCGAATGATTCATTCGTTTGGTGCTATATTGGTGCCATGCAAACCCTGACTGCCAACGAAGCCAAAACCCAGTTCGGCCATTTCATCGATCTGGCGCAACGTGAGCCCGTGCGCGTGATGCGCCGTGATCGTGTGGTCGGCGTAATGGTCTCCGCGCAGGACTATGAAGCCATGCGTGAGTTTTACGCCAACCGCCTGCAGCACACCTTGGTGGACACGGCCACCAAGGCTGAGCATGCGGGCTTGACCTCTGAGCTGCTGGAAGATTTGCTGCGTGACGAGTCATAAGCTGGTCATTGACACCAACATCCTCATCAGCGCCGCGCTCTCTTCGCAAGGCGCACCCGCCAAGCTGGTGCAGTTGGCATTGGCGCAGCACCGGCTGGTGTTTTCTCAAGCCACGTTTGATGAGCTGCGCACGCGGATTTACCGACCCAAATTTGACCGGTACATTTCTTTGGAAGACCGCGAGCGTTTGTTGCGCGACTTCAGCGCCTGTGCGGTTTGGGTGGAGTCAGGAGAGCCTGGGCAGTATTGCCGTGATCGCGATGACGACCATTTCATTGAAGCCGCACTGAAAGCACCGGCGCACTGCTTGGTCAGCGGCGACAAGGACTTGCTGGAAGCGCCTGAGGTGCTGGGGCTGCGCATCGTGTCTGTTCACCAAGCGCTGGATCTCTTGGCCAACGATTGATCCGGCCCCTTTAAGTCTGGAACAACTTGCAGGGAATCGCTTTCTTGTGGGAGCCCACCCCTGTGGGAGATGGGCGTGGAACACCCCTTGCAAGCCTTCGCCCACAGGGTGGGCTCCTACAAAGACACAAATATCCACATGGCCGAAAAAGACATGTGGAATTCAAACTTCACCGGATCTGATCAATGAGCGATCGGGAATACCGGCCAAGCCGTCGTGAACTTGGCCCGCTTGGTCGCAAAAAACGCTTTCACGTTGCGCACATTGGCGTCTTGAGTGAACAGGGTTTGGCTGATCGCCAAGTAGTGCGGCATGTCGCGGGCCTGCACCACCAACACAAAGTCGGGGCCGGGGGAGACGCGCCAGCACTGCTGCACCGCATCGTGCGCCACGGCGCGGGCCTCGAAGGCATCCAAATGTTCGCTGCTTTGGCGGTCTAACGACACTTCCACCAAGGCGCTCAGGCCGTGGCCCAGCGTGACGCTGAGCTTGTCGGCGCTCAGCACCGCCACTTGCCGCTCGATCCAGCCGCCCTCGGTCAGGCGCTTGACGCGGCGCAGGCAAGTGGGCGGCGACACATTCACCCGCTCGGCCAGTGCCACATTGCTGATGCTGGCATCGCGCTGCAGGGCGTCCAGCAGTTGCAGGTCGATGTTGTCGAGTAAATTTTGTTCCATTTATATGC
>CALBEV010000025.1 GCA_937891045.1 uncultured Burkholderiales bacterium
TTTTCTTCGCTCGGTTTATTCTCTGAAGCAGAGCAAGAGGCTTATTGGGGAACTGTTCTTGGTGGCACCATCAACATCCCATCAACCAGCATTTCCAGTGGAAGTGGCACCGGGCTGGCTAGCCGCACTGCGCTGTACACAGGTGCAGACAACGTAGGCATTGCCTACAGCGCAACGATTGAAAATGCCATAGGCGGCTCAGCGGCAGATACGATCACAGGCAACACAGCCAACAACGCACTCAAAGGTGGCTTGGGCAATGACACGATGGATGGTGGGGCAGGTTCAGACACGGCTGTATTCAGTGGCGCTAAAGCTGACTACACCATCACCGGCCTCGGGACAACCTCAATCACAGTGGTTGACAACAATACCGCCGACGGCAATGACGGAACAGATACGCTGTCTAATTTTGAATTTTTAGAATTTTCTGATCTGACAGTCACAACATCGGATGCAACCGGGGCCACCACAACCGCCTCAGGAGCGGGCGCTATTGCAACTGCAACAGCAGGTGCAGCCACATCGTCCAGCTCTTCTTAATCCTCCACAAGCACCGCCAGTTCCTCTGGCGGAGGAGGTGGCGGCGGCGGTGGTTTCAGCGGCGATATGAGTACGGAAATGGGGCAAAGGAACTTTGCCAGATTCCAAGCGTACCAAGCCCAAAAAAGAGCTGAGGAATGGCTTGCTGCCAATCCTGAACTGGCGCAGGCACATTTGTTATCGGTTCAAAATGCGCCACAGTCCAAGTCTGCCGTTGAGCAATCAGCCGTCATGAAAGTGGCCATGTCTGCGGTTGCCCAGCAATCGCAAACCGTTGCTGAAATCGCCCGCAATCTTTATGCGCAAGCCAATATTCTTTCCTTGCCATCATCCAATGTGGCTGATGTCATCAACAGCACGACGATGGCAAAGTCGGTCACAGCGGAAACTGCCGATGCCCTCGTCCAGCAACAAAACAAGTCTTCCTTGGCTGTTGTTTCAAAGCAAGAAGTTGCTTACTTGCTTTCGTAAATCAATACTTGCCTCAATTTATTTGAGGATGGATGCCAATTGGAATGGCATTGCGCCTTGATGGCTTGGGGAAGTTGACGAGCCTTGACCCCGGCACTGGCTCCACAGTTAGGGCTGCTTGGTTCCCCACCTGACCCGGTTGGCCGCTTCACCATGCGGGAAGGCCCGTCGAGCGAAATTGTACGCCCCGTAGAATGACTGGATGTCCTATCTGGTGCTGGCCCGCAAATACCGTCCCAAAACTTTCGAACAGTTGGTGGGGCAATCGCACGTCGTGCAGGCGCTCACCAATGCGCTGCGCTCGCAACGCCTGCACCATGCCTATTTGTTCACCGGTACGCGGGGTGTGGGCAAGACCACGGTGTCGCGCATCTTGGCCAAATCCCTGAATTGCGAAACCGGTATCACCGCCGAACCTTGTGGTGTGTGTTCGGCCTGCACCGAGATCGACGCCGGTCGGTTTGTGGACTACACCGAGTTGGACGCCGCCTCCAATCGGGGCGTGGATGAGGTGCAGCAGCTGCTGGAGCAAGCGGTTTACAAACCGGTGCAAGGCCGCTTCAAGGTCTTCATGATCGACGAGGTGCACATGCTGAGCAACACGGCGTTCAACGCCATGCTCAAAACCTTGGAAGAACCGCCCGAGTATTTGAAATTTGTCTTGGCCACCACCGACCCGCACAAGGTGCCTGTCACCGTGTTGTCGCGCTGTTTGCAATTCAATTTGCGCCCCATGCCGCCCGAAACCATCGTAGAGCACTTGGGTCAGGTGTTGGGCGACGAACACATCAGCGCCGATGTGCAAGCCCTGCGCCTGATTGCCCGCGCCGCGCGTGGCTCGATGCGCGACGCGCTGTCCCTCACCGATCAAGCCATCGCGTTTGGCAATGGCGAACTGCAAGAGCCCACGGTGCGCGACATGCTGGGCAGCGTGGACCGCAGCCATGTGTTCACCTTCATTGAAGCCTTGGTCCATGGCGATGGTTTGACCATCGTCAACACCTGCGAGGCCTTGCGCCAATTGGGTTTGTCAGCCAGTTCCTTGCTGGAAGACATGAGCATGGTGTTGCAACGCATGGCGGTCTACCAGTCGGTGACGAACGCCGCAGAAGCTGCCACCGACCCCGACCCGGATGCACAGCGCATCTTGGCCTTGGCTGAACTCATGCCCGCCGATGAAACCCAATTGCTTTACAGCATTTGTTTGCATGGCCGCACCGAGCTGGGTTTGGCGCCCGATGAATACGCCGCCTTGTGCATGGTGTTGCTGCGCTTGCTGGCCTTCAAGCCAGAGGGCGCGGCTGAAAAAAAAACACTGAAAACAGCTGAGGCGCAGTCCTTTGCTGCACCTGCTGCCAGAGCGGCAGCGCCCATCTCCAAACCCGCAGTCTCTGCGGAGCCACCCGCCAAGCTTCCAGCACCTGCCAACCCATCCGCCACTCCTACCGCCACACTTCAACCAACAACGTTGGGCAACGACTGGCTCGAGGTGGTGCAACAGCTGGTGAAGGCGCAATTGATTCAAGCCATGACGCGAGAACTCGCCATGCAATCGCAACTGGTGCAACAAGACGCCACTGCTTGGGTCTTGCAAGTCGAGCGCGAATCATTGAACTCGCCCAGCAACCGCGAGCGTTTGCAACTGGCCTTGCAAGCCCTGGGTCACGCGGTCAGCATCAGCGTGCAACTCGGGCCGGTGCAAGACACCCCTGCCAAGCGCATCACCACCCAGCAACACGAACGCCAACAAGCCGCCGAGGCCGAGATCATGAACGACCCCTTGGTGCAACAACTCATCCGGGACTTCGACGCGACAATCGTGCCCGGCTCCATCAAACCCTTAGCTCATTGAAAGACCACCATGTTCAACAAAGGACAACTCGCCGGCTTGATGAAACAAGCCCAAGCCATGCAAGACAACCTGAAGAAAGCGCAAGAGGAACTCGGCCACATCGAGGTCACGGGTGAATCTGGTTCGGGCATGGTGCAAATCCTCATGACCTGCAAACACCAGGTCAAGCGCGTCACCATCGACCCCAGCTTGCTGAGTGACGACAAAGACATGTTGGAAGACCTGATTGCCGCGGCCTTCAATGACGCGGCCCGCAAAGCCGAAGAAACCAGCGAAGCCAAGATGGGCAAGCTGACCGGCGGCATGCCCGGCTTGCCCGGCGGCATGAAGCTGCCTTTCTGATGCAAGACCACATCGCGCTGCAAGCCCTGGTGCAAGCCTTGAAGCGCTTGCCGGGCGTGGGTGAACGCTCGGCCTCGCGCATGGCCTACCACCTGTTGCAGCACGACCGTCAAGGTGCGCAGCTGTTGTCGCAAGCCCTGACCCAAGCGGTGGCGGCGGTGAAGCATTGCCAACGCTGCCACACCCTGACCGAGTTTGATGTTTGCGGCACCTGCCAAGACAGCACCCGCGACTTGACGCGTTTGTGCGTGGTGGAAACACCCTCAGACCAATCGGCCATGGAGCGCACCCAAGCCTATAAGGGCTTGTATTTTGTGTTGATGGGCAAGCTCAACCCCATTGAAGGCATTGGCCCAAAAGACATTGGCATGCAAAAGCTCATTGAGCGTGCCAGCGATGGGGTGGTGCAAGAAATTATTTTGGCCACCAACTTCACTGCCGAGGGCGAGGCCACGGCCCATGTGCTGAGCGATGTGTTCAAGCGCAAAGGCTTGGCCGTCACCCGTCTGGCGCGTGGGGTGCCGGTGGGCAGCGAACTCGAGTATGTGGACTTGGGCACTATCGCCCACGCTTTGGTGGACCGGCGCAGCACCTGACAGCAGGGGGTTTTACCAAGCGGGAAGCTACCGATGCGCTAGGCTTTTCAACTTGATAAGCTGACAGCCATCATGAGGGAAGTTTCTACGATGACCAGCGCTTTGAACCGGCGGCAATGGGGCCAATGTTTGTTGGCCGGTGCCATTGGCATGAGCCAACTGTCAGGCGCCTGGGCCAAGGACGCACCCATCAAACTCACCTTGTTGTTGGATGACACCTCGTCCATGACCCATTTGCCCGTGTTGCTGGCCGAACAATTGGGTTATTTCAAGGCCGAGGGCTTGGTGGTTGAAGTCTTGGAGCAAGCCAGCACAGCGATGAGCATGGAAACCATGCAAGGCGAGGGGTTGTTTGTTTGGTCTGCCCCCTACGATCAGTTGTTGAATGTGCCCCGCAAAGAGCCTTGGGTTGCCATCATGCAAACCGGTCGCACACCACAGTTGGCGCTGGGCGTGTCACGCAAAACCATGTCCCATTTCAAACGCCTGCAAGACTTGCATGGTCGCCGAATGGGGGTGTCCGCCCTGGACTCGCAAGCCAGACGCTGTGTCGACTACGCCATGGTGTTGTCTGGCGACAGCCCCAATGAACTGAATCACGTGGCGGTGGGCCATGCCAGCCAAGCCATCTTGGCATTGCGCAACGGTCAGGTGGATGCTTTGTGCATGCCCGATCCGGTCATGACCTTGCTGGAAAGAAAGGGTGATCTGGACATTGTGCGCAACTTTCGCTCGGCCAGAGAAAGCCAGCGCTTGTTTGCGGGACCCATGCCGGGGCACAGCTTGATGACCACACAGGACATGGTGCGCAAGCATCCCCAGGCTTGTCAGGCCTTGGTGTATGGGGTGGTGCGGGCGCTGAAATGGTTGCGCACGGCAGGGCCTTCAGATTTGCTGAGCAACATGCTGGACAACCCTATTTTGTTGGACCGTGCGATTTATTTGAATGCCATTGACAACATGCGCGAAAGCTATTCGCTTGATGGCATGATGACCAATGAGGCCGCTCAAACAGCACTGCGCTTGCGCAATGTGCTCGAGCCCCAAGCCAAGAACTTGCGCCGCGAATTGGGGTTGACCTACACCAACGAATTTGCCATGCAAGCGCGTAAACGCTTCAAGGTTTAGCCCGGCTTGTTGGCGGTTTGTCGCCGCTTCTTGCCAGCGGCGGCCTTGGATTTTTTGGCCTTGCCGGGCAACATCAGCATGACTTTCTGCCCGGGCTTCAAGCTGCTGTTGAGGGCCAGTTTGTTCCAGTCTGCCAATCGATCCACACTGACTTTGTAGCGTTTGGCCACTGAGGCCATGGTGTCGCCCTTGCGTGCTTTCACCACTTGTTTGCGCAGCACTTGTTCGGGTGCCAAGTTCAGTTGCCCGTTGTCAGCCAACTTTTCGGACACATCTTTTTGGTGACTGATGCTGCGCGGAACCAACAGC
The DNA here is from genome assembly GCA_937891045.1 of uncultured Burkholderiales bacterium. The sequence goes on from CALBEV010000025.1 coordinate 5,242, forward strand.
GCTGAACCCGCCTTGATGAGCATGCGCGGCGGGATTTTGTTGACCGTGCGCAATTCTTCTTCACTCATGCCGACACGCTTGGCGGCATCAGCCACCTTCATGTTTTTCGGTGCCACCCAGGCGGTCCAGCTGGCCAGTTGACCGTCGTGGCTTTCCAAGTTGCGTTGGAAGATTTCGGCGTTGTCCCAGGGCAGCAGGATGTGCGGCGTGCCACTGGCCAACATGACAGGGCGATGGGCCGAAGGGTTCAAGGCTTTGAAGTCATCCATGGACACTTCAGCCAACTTGGCAATCACCGCCACATCGGCGTCGCGCGGCAGCGGCACCGTTTGAAAGTACGGGTGGTTGGGGATGGTTGGCAAGGTCACGCCCAAGGCATCGGGGTTGGCCACCAGGTTTTCCATGGCTTGCAACTTGGGCACGTACATGCGGGTTTCGGCAGGCATGCGCAACCCGGTGTAATTCAGCGGCTCGCCCAAGCGTTTGTTGCGGGCCAAGGCTTTGCCGACATTGCCTTCGCCCCAGTTGTAAGCGGCCAGGGCCAGGTGCCAGTCGCCAAACATCCCGTGCAGGCGTTGCAAATAATCCAGCGCGGCGCGGGTGGAGGCCAGCACATCGCGCCGGTCATCCCGGAACGCGTTTTGTTTCAAGTCAAAGTGCTTGCCGGTGCGCGGCATGAATTGCCACATGCCGCTGGCCCTTGCAGAAGACACGGCTTGCGGGTTGAAAGCACTTTCAATGAACGGCAGCAACGCCAGTTCGGTCGGCATGTTGCGCTGCTCAAGTTCTTCAACGATGTGGTAGAGGTATTTGCTGGACCTTGCCGTCATGCGCTGGATGTAATCGGGCCGATCGGCATACCAGCGCTCGCGGTCTTGCACTTGATCAACCGCCAAATCGGGCATGGCAAAACCACGGCGGATCCGCTCCCACAAATCCGCTGGAACATCCACCTCGGCAACCGGGGCAGTGTTCAGCGGCAGGGTCTCGATCGGCGACAGACTGTCCATCTCAGCCGTGGTGGCGATGGTGTCGGTTTGCGCCAGTGCGGCCAAGGGACTACAGATGACCAGGGCAAGCGCCCAGGTCAGTTTCTTGCAAGTGTGTTGGGTCATTGGCAGGTGAAAGCGGGTGAATAGAATGCCGCAAGGACATTCTGATGAACCCACAAATTATAGGAAGCTCCGTTTCATGGGCCGATTGGCTGCAAACGCCTGCTGGGCTGTACTTGGCCGAATGGGAAACCGCGCAGTTTGACCAAGCCGTGGCCGATGTGTTTGGCTACCACGGATTGCAACTCGGTCAGCCAGACCTGCCAAGCTTGCGCAACAGCCGCATACGCCATTGCTGGGTTGGCGACAACCAGCTGCAGGCCCACACCCAAGCTTCCTTGTTCACCGACCCGGTGGCCTTGCCTTTCCCCGACCAGAGCCTGGACTTGGTGGTCTTGCCCCACACCTTGGAGTTGAGCCACGACCCGCATGCCAGCTTGCGCGAGGTCGAGCGTGTCTTGGTGCCCGAGGGCAGGGTGATCATCAGCGGTTTCAACCCCATGAGCCTGTGGGGCCAACGCCAGCAACGTGCCCGTTTTGTCGCCCGCTTGGGGGTGCAAACCCATTTCTTGCCTGATGACGTGGACTTCATCGGCTATTGGCGGCTGCGCGATTGGCTGCGCTTGCTCAGCTTTGAGGTGGAAGCCGGGCGCTTTGGTTGTTACCGGCCCTCGGTGCAATCGCCCCAATGGCTCAAGCGCTTTGCTTGGATGGAGAAGGCTGGTGCGCGTTGGTGGCCGATCTTTGGCGCGGCGTATTTTTTGGTGGGCATCAAACGGGTGCGCGGCATGCGCTTGATGGGGCCGGTGTGGAACCGTGCCAAGGCCCGTGCCAACCATGCTGTGCCCACGGTCAACAAAACACCCCAAGAGCCGCAAGCATGAGCCGCGTCATCATCTACACCGATGGCGCTTGCAAGGGCAACCCTGGGCCTGGCGGCTGGGGCGTGTTTTTGCGCTACGGCACGGTTGAAAAAGATTTGTACGGCGGCGAAGCCCAAACCACCAACAACCGCATGGAGTTGACCGCGGTCATCGAGGCATTGCGGGCCCTGACGCGGCCCTGCCAAGTGGACTTCTACATGGACAGCGAGTACGTGCGCAAAGGCATCACCGAATGGATGAGCGGCTGGAAAGCACGCGGCTGGCGCACGGCCGCCAAGCAGCCGGTGAAAAACGAAGACTTGTGGCGTGTCATGGATGAGTTGCTGTCACAAAGCGGACACTGCATCGCTTGGCATTGGGTCAAGGGCCATTCGGGTGACCCTGGCAATGAACGCGCCGATGCGCTGGCCAACGAAGGTGTGCGCATGGTGCAAACAAGTTGATAATGAATTGATCCGGCTCACCCTCATACACACCCTTATGTCCTCTAAGAACACCAGAACTGCCATCGCCCTTGTAGCCCTTGCTGCCGCCGCTGTTGGCGGTTGGTACATCCAAAACAAACCGGTGCAAACAACCAGCCCAGCCGGTGCGCCTGCCATGGCTGGTGGCCCCGCTTCGGGTGCGCCTGCATCGGCTGGAACGCCTGCGGCGGGTGGCCCTGCTGCCAAACCGGGTGCACCGGGTGCTGCGCCTGGGGGTCCCCCTGCGGGACCACCGCGTGCCATGGGTGTGGAAGTGGCCTTGGTTGAAAGTGCCCCCCTGCGTGACGATGCCCAAACTGTGGGCACCTTGAAATCGAAACAAAACACCATGGTGCGCCCCGAAGTGGCCGGTCGGGTCACGGCATTGGGTTTCAGTGATGGCAGCCAGGTGCGAGCCGGTCAAACCTTGGTGCAACTGGACGACAGCTTGCAACGCGCTGAAGTTCAGCAAGCGCAGGCGCAAGTGGGCATCGCCCAGTCCAACCACAAACGCAATCAAGACTTGGTGGCGCAAGGCTTCATTGCGCAACGCGCCTTGGACGAAAGCCAAGCCAGTTTGGCCGTGGCACAAGCCCAGTTGTCTCTCACCTGCGCCCGCTGGCAGCGCATGCGCATCGTCGCCCCTTATGCAGGCACGGTGGGCATTCGCACGGTGAACGTGGGCGACTATGTGAAAGACGGCGCCGACTTGGTGAACTTGGAAGACCTGGGCGCCTTGTACGTCGACTTCCGCTTGCCCGAGCGCTACCAAGGCAAGGTGGGCTTGAAGCAAACCGTGGAAGTGGTGATTGATGCCTTGCCCGGTCGCACCTTCTTTGCCCGCATCGAAGCCATCGATCCCTTGATTGATGCCAATGGCCGCGCCATCAGCGTTCGCGCCGTGCTGCCCAATGGCGGTGGTGCCGCCAAACCAGCCGTGGTGAACACCGCCAGCAAAGCCAACGCCGCTGCTGGCTCGGCCGAAGCCGTGTGTCCCGCAGGACCCACCATGTCGGCTGACAAACCGGTGGCCCCGGGCCCGCTGCGCCCCGGCATGTTCGCCCGTGTGAATGCTTTGTTTGCGTTGAAACAAGCTGCTTTGTCGGTGCCCGAGGAAGCCATCGTGCCCATGGGCGGCAAGCAATTCGTCATCAAAGCCGTGCCGCCCGAGGCCGTGCCCAATGCGGGACCGCTGCCGCCAGACACCAAAGTCGTGTCGCTGCGCACGGAAGTCAAGCTGGGGGCGCGTCGCCCCGGCAAGGTGGAAATTTTGTCGGGCCTGAGCGCCACCGACACCGTGGTGGTCGCCGGTCAGCACCGTCTGCAAAAAGACGGCACCGCCCTGCGCGTGGTCGAGACCAGGAACTGAGATGCAACTGCCCGAGCTGTCCATCCGCCGTCCGGTCTTTGCGACCGTTTTGTCCTTGCTCATCGTTTTGGTGGGCGTGGTCTCCTTCAACCGACTCGTGATTCGCGAGTACCCGAAGATCGACAACCCCACGGTCACGGTTGAAACCCGTTATGTCGGTGCGTCCAGCGCGGTCATGGAGTCACAGGTCACCAAGGTGTTGGAAGACTCGCTCTCGGGTGTCGAAGGTTTGGATGTCATCTCGTCCATCAGCCGCCAAGAGCAAAGCCAAATCACGGTCAAGTTTTTACTCTCCCGCGACCCGGATGCCGCAGCCGCGGATGTGCGCGACAAAGTCTCGCGGGTGCGACAACGCCTGCCCACCGGCATTGATGAACCAGTTATTTCCAAAGTGGAGGCCGATGCTTTTCCGGTCATTTGGATTTCGTTCAATTCGGACACGCTGAACACTTTGCAACTGAGTGATTTGGCCAACCGCTTGGCCAAGCCGATGATGCAAACCGCGCCCGGCGTGGCCGATGTGCGGGTGTTTGGTGAGCGCAAATACGCCATGCGGATTTGGCTTGATACCGACCGCTTGGCTTCCTACAAACTGACGCCGCAAGACGTGGAAGACGCGTTGCGCCGCGCCAATGTGGAAGTGCCTGCGGGCCGGGTGGAAAGCCAAGCGCGTGAGTTCAACGTCACCACCGCCACCGATTTGCGCACCACCACCGAGTTCGAGGACATCGTGGTGCGCACCGTCAACGGCATGCCGGTTCGCATTGGCGATGTGGCGCGGATTGAGCAAGGCCCCTTGGCCGAACGTTTCTCGGTGCGCTACAACAGCAACGAATCGATCGCGCTGGGTGTGCTGCGCAACGCCACGGCCAATCCTTTGGAGTTGAGCAAAGCCATCACCGCCATGCTGCCGCGCATCAAAGAAAACCTGCCCCCGGGTGTGCGCATCGAGGTGGCCAACGACTCCTCGGTGTTCATTGAGAAATCCATTGAAGCCGTGTTCCAAACCATTTTGGAAGCCGCTGCGCTGGTGTCTTTGGTCATCTTTATTTTCTTGCGCACCTTGCGAGCTTCCATCATTCCCTTGGTCACCATCCCGGTGGCACTGGTTGGCAGTTTCGCCTTGATGGCCTTGTTTGGCTCTTCCATCAACTCGCTCACGCTGCTGGCGCTGGTGCTGGCCATTGGCTTGGTGGTGGACGACTCGATCGTGGTGCTGGAGAACATTTACCGCTACATCGAAGAGGGCATGACGCCGTTTGCGGCGGCCATCAAAGGTTCGCGCGAAATTGGTTTTGCGGTGGTGGCGATGACGCTCACTTTGGTGGCGGTGTTCGCGCCCTTGGCCTTCACGCCGGGTCGCACCGGGCGCTTGTTCGCCGAGTTCGCGCAGGCCTTGGCCGGTGCTGTGCTCATCTCGGGCGTCGTCGCCTTGTCGCTCACGCCCATGATGTCCGCGCTGCTGCTCAAGCACAACCACAAGCCCAGTTGGTTCGACCGTTTCATCGGCAAAGGCTTGGATGCCATGACGAATGGTTACAGCCGTTTCCTGCGTTGGACCTTGACCTCTTGGCATTTCGGGCGGGTGCAGTTTTCACGGCGTTGGTTGGTCGTGGCCATCATGTTGGCCGCGGCTGGTGGCTCGTGGCAATTGCTCAAAGCCGCCAAGAGTGAGCTTTCGCCAATGGAAGACCGCGGCGTGATTTTGATTGTCATCAATGGCCCTGACGGTGCCACCCTGGAGTACACCGCCAAGTACGTGAACATGCTGGAAAAAATCGGACGCAAATACAGCGAGTTCGACAAGTTCTTTGCCGTGGTGGGCAACCCCACAGTGGCACAAGGCGCAGTGTTTTTGGGCGCATTGCCTTGGGGCGAGCGCAAAAAATCCACGCTCGACTTGGCGCGTGAAATGATGCCCAGCGTGGCCGGTTTGCCAGGCGTCATGGCCTTTCCCATCACACCCCCGTCCCTCGGCCAAGCGTTTCGCGAGCGTCCTTTGAATTTCGTGGTGCTGACGAATGACAGTTATGAAAACCTGGCCCAGGTGACCAAAACCATGCAAGATGAAATTGCCAAGAACCCCGGCATCTTGAGCGTGGACGTGGACCTGCGCCTGAACAAACCCGAGATCAGCATGGAAGTCGACCGCGAGCGTGCCGCCGATGTGGGCGTGCCGGTGGACGCGATTGCGCGGGCCGTGGAAACCGCCATGGGCGGGCGCATGGTGACCAAGTTCAAGCGCGATGGCGAACAGTACGACGTGGTGGTGCAAACCGACGCCAAGGACCGCAATTCGCCGTTGGACATCGAGAAAATTTTCGTGCGCGGTAAGGGCGACGCCATGGTGCCGCTGTCCTCCTTGGTGATTTTGAAAGAAGTGGTGGTGCCGCGCGAGCTGAACCATTTCTCGCAACGCCGCAGCGTCAGCTTCACCGCCAACTTGGCCCCCACCTATTCCTTGGGCCAAGCGCTGGACTTCATGAAGGTCGTCAGCGCCAAAGTCTTGAAGCCGGGCTACAGCACCGATGTCAACGGCAGTTCACGCGAGTTTGTGCAGTCCTCGGGCTCGCTCACGGGTGTCTTTGTGCTGGCCTTGGTGTTCATCTTCTTGGTGTTGGCCGCGCAGTTTGAAAGCTTTGTCGACCCGTTTGTCATTTTGTTGTCGGTGCCGCTCTCGATGGTGGGCGCTTTGTTGGCGCTGAAATGGACCGGCAGCACCTTGAACGTGTACAGCCAAATTGGGCTCATTACTTTGGTGGGCTTGATCACCAAGCACGGCATTTTGATTGTTGAGTTTGCCAACCAGTTGCGGGCCACCGGCCTGAGCGCCGTCGAGGCGGTGCACCGCGCCGCCACTTTGCGGCTGCGCCCCATCTTGATGACCACCGGCGCCATGGTGCTGGGCGCGATTCCGCTGGCGCTGGCCACCGGCGCAGGCTCAGAAAGCCGTCAGCAAATTGGCTGGGTGATCGTGGGCGGCATGAGCTTGGGCACCTTGCTCACCATCTTCGTGGTGCCCACCATGTACACGTTGTTTGCCCGCCAAGCCACGCCCGGTCCCAACACCGCAGCTTTTGAGGACACGACGCCATCGCCAGCCTAGCCGCCGATGTAGCTCATCTCGACGCGTTTTTGGCCGGGCACTGGCGGCGGTTGCAGGTTTTGGCCGCGCAACTCTGAGTAGCGGTCCTCGCGCTCGTTCCAAATCAGGCCAATCGCAGAGGCGATGTCCGCGTCCGAGGTGCCGTTGCGCAACAGGGTGCGCAAATCAAACCCTTGGGCGGCGAACAAACACAAATACAGCTGGCCTTCGGTGGACAAGCGGGCGCGGTTGCAGTCGCTGCAAAACGCCTGCGTCACGCTGCTGATGACGCCCACCTCGCCCAAGCGCGGGTCGAACACGCCTTGCGCGTTGGCGTAGCCCCAGCGCTGCGCGGTCTCGCCCGGTGCGCTGGCTTCCAGCGGCACCAAGGGGAACTCGGTTTGCAGCAGCTTGATCAGTTCTGCTGAAGGCAGCACCTCGTCCATTTGCCAGCCGTTGGTTTCGCCGACATCCATGTACTCGATGAAGCGCAGGGTGAGGCCGCTGCCTCGGAAATGTCGCGCCATTGGGATGATTTCGCTCAGGTTGGTGCTTTTCTTCACCACCATGTTGATCTTCAGGCCGCTGAAACCGCCTTTGGCGTCACGCCCCAGACCCACTTCTTTGGCGGCTTCGATGCCATCCAGCACATCGGCCACTGGGAAATCCACGTCGTTCATGGCGCGGAAGATGGGGTCGTTCAAGCCGTCCAAGCTCACCGTCACGCGTTGCAAACCCGCAGCTTTCAAACTGGCGGCCTTGCGGCGCAGCAAGGAGCCATTGGTGGTGAGTGTCAGGTCCAGCGGCAGGCCCTCGGGGGTGCGCAGCGCGGCCAGTTGCTCGATCAGCACTTCCAGGTTTTTGCGCAGCAGCGGCTCGCCGCCGGTCAGTCGCAGCTTTTGCACGCCGTGCGACACGAACAGTCGGGCGATGCGGGTGATTTCCTCGAAGCTCAACAGCGCGGTTTGCGGCAGGTATTTGTAATCAGCGTTGAAGACTTCCTTGGGCATGCAGTAGTTGCAGCGGAAGTTGCAGCGGT
>CALBEV010000026.1 GCA_937891045.1 uncultured Burkholderiales bacterium
CAACATGCAAAGCGTCCCGTCAGCACGGTATCCAGGCCCCAGACATCCCAAACAAGCAAAACATTCTGTTCTGGAGGCTAATGCAGAGCCGAGGACTGATGCCAGTGATTTTTTAAAAGGAGAAAGGGGTATCCGAACAGTGATTGCAGGCCCACAGAAAGTGGGTCGTGCCCAAGAGACGAGGGTGGGCCCGGATGGTGAGGGTTTACTTACTTGATCGATTCGCTGGGGGGCATGAGGTCGAGTTTTAAGCACCGGCAGCCATTTCTGTGTCGTGATTTGCAAGGTTTTGAGGCCCGGTTCACAGCCTAGAGCTTGTTTTTTTGTTTGCAGCTCCTGCGGATTTTTTGCAATTGCCACATAAATCAAGGCTTTTTGACACAAACTTGTCACAATTGAGGGCTACAGTGAAATCAGTCAGCAGCAAGCAGGTTGTTGGCGGAATTTTTTGTGAACCTGAATCAGGAGCTGATATGTTGAAATTAAAAACCATCGTGGCCGCCATTGGCCTGAGCGCCATTGCAGCTACAAGCTTTGCCGCTGACATCACTGGCGCTGGCGCCTCATTCCCCTATGCTGTGTACACCAAGTGGGCTGAAGCTTACAAGGCCGCAACTGGCAATCAAGTGAACTATCAAAGCATCGGTTCATCCGGTGGTGTCAAACAGATCAACGCCAAAACTGTTGATTTCGCGGGTACAGATACCGCTGTGAAAGTGGCAGATTTGCAGAAGAATGCCCAAGTTCAGGTGCCCACCGTCATGGGTGGTGCTACTTTTGTGGTGAACTTGCCTGGCATCAAATCCGGTGACATCAAGCTCGATGGTTCTACCATCGCTGACATCATGCGCGGTGCCGTCACCAAGTGGAACGATGCTGCTATTGCCGCCATGAACCCTGGTGTGAAACTGCCTGGTACTGCGATCACTGTGGCCCACCGCTCGGACGGTTCTGGCACCACCAACCTGGTGTCGACCTATTTGGCCAAGCAGTCCGTTGCGTTCAAGCGTGACGTAGGTGTGGGCAACAGCGTGAACTGGCCAGCCAACGCTGTGGGTGGCAAGGGCAACCCAGGTGTTGCAGCCAACGTGCAAAAAATCGTGGGTGCTATCGGCTATGTCGACATTGCCGATGCCATGAAAAACAACATGACATTCTTGGCTGTGAAAAACAAGGCAGGTAACTTTGTTTTGCCTACCCAGCAGACCATCGCAGAAGCCGCCGCCGGTGCAGATTTCAATGTGGCCGGTATGTCGCCTGACCTGACAGACCAAGCTGGCAAGAATGCTTGGCCAGTCGTGACTGCAACTTACATGGTTGCTTACGAAAAAGGCGATGCTGCCAAGCAAAAAGGTGTGGTTGACTTCTACACCTGGTCCTTGAACAATGGCCAAAAAATGGCTGCTGAATTGGGCTTTGTGCCTTTGCCAGCCAACGTGGTGAAGATGGTTGAGAAAGAAATGACCCGTATCAAGTAATAGGGGTCATGATGAATCCCCCGAGGCTCTGGTCCTTGGGGTGATACAGAAGGGCGGCCTGCGGGCCACCCGATTTTTTGCCCAGTGTGTGGGCGTTATATACAAAGTGTTGTCATGAACTTGGCCTCAACAGACCCAATCAATAAAGGTGCTACAGAGCAGGCATCGCGTGTGGCGCGATTCAAGCTTCAAGACCAGCTGTTTCACTATGTCACATTGATGTTGGCGGTCTTGGTGTTGGCGGCATTGGTGGGGACATTGATCTCATTGGCGAGCCAAGCTTGGCCGGCTTTTGAGCATTTCGGGGTGGATTTCATTTGGACCAATGTCTGGAATGTCCCTGAAGAAAAGTTTGGGGCCATGGCCGCCATTTATGGCACGGTCATCACCTCTGTGATTGCCTTGACCATCGCTGTGCCCTTGAGCTTTGGCATTGCGGTGTTTTTGACCGAAACTTGCCCGGCTTGGCTGAAGCGCCCTTTGGGCACCGCCATTGAGCTGTTGGCAGGTGTGCCATCCATTGTGTATGGCATTTGGGGCTTGTTCATTTTTGCGCCTTTGTTTGCCCAGTATGTCCAGCCGCTGATTCAGGCGCTTTTGGTAGATGTGCCTGTGATTGGGGCCTGGTTTCGTGGCCCCCCCATTGGCGTTGGTATTTTGACCGCCAGCATCGTGCTGGCTTTGATGGTCATTCCCTTCATTGCTTCAGTCATGCGCGATGTGTTTGAAACCGTGCCTGAGGTGCTCAAAGAATCTGCTTACGGTTTGGGTTGCACCACTTGGGAAGTGG
>CALBEV010000027.1 GCA_937891045.1 uncultured Burkholderiales bacterium
GCCTCTAAGAGGCACTTTGACCTGCGCCACCCGGGTCAATTCGTCAGCGGCAGCCTGATCCGCATGCCCTTGCAAGTCAATGAACTGCTCAACGACGGGTTGATCACCACGCAAACCATTTTTCAGCTTGACTGGCTGAAGGCACACGGCTGTATACGCCGAATAGGGTCTTGGCTGAAAACCGCCAGTCTGCCACTGGCGGTAGCGGATTTTCTGGAGCGCATCTCGCCAGTCAAGAAAGTCTGGAATGGCTGCAACAGCGGTGGCTGGCGCAGCGACTTGCTGCAGGTCAATGGTTTTGACGAATCCATGAAATACGGTGCTGAAGATGTGGAAATGGGTGTGCGCCTGAACAACGCAGGCGTCATCGGCAGACACAACCGCTACACCGCCCCACTGCTGCACATCGAGCACTCACGCGGCTACGCAGACCCCGTGATTGCTGCGAACAACAAGCGCTACATGAAGTCGGTGCGCCGCGCGGGCAAAGCCTGGACAGCTCAAGGTATTTTGAAAACAGACGCCCCACCCACATCCCCCAAGGGCTGATCATGATGCAAGCCACGCCCAACCCACCCCGCCTGACCATCGGCATCCTGACAAAAAATGAGGCTCGGCTTATCGGCCCTTGCATCGAAAGCGCAGCGTTTGCAGACGACATCATCGTGCTCGACAGTGGCAGCACCGACAACACCTTGGAGATCGCCCGCAGCCTGGGCGCTCACACATTCACCAGCGAGGATTGGCAAGGCTTTGCGGTGCAACGCAACCGCCTGCTGACGCATGTCCGAAGCGAGTACATTTTTTTCCTCGATGCCGACGAAATCATCACCCCCGAATTACGTGACGAAATCACCGCTTTGGTTCACTCTGGCGCTCAAGCTGTTTGGCGCGTGCGCTGGACATTGGTGGCCTTTGGCCACACTTTGCGGCACTTCAAGTCTGGCTCCAGCATGGAGCGGCTTTTCAGTACCGCCTTGATTGACCACTATGAAGGCGTGGTGCACGAGGCCGCCATACTCAAAGAGAACATGGCCGTGACTCGGGGCATGCTCCAACACCGGCTGCTTCACCACTCTCGTCAAAGCATTCATGCCAGCCTGGAAAAACTCACCCAGTACGCCATGCTGGGCGCGGCCAAACGGCACGCTGCCGGCAAAAAAGGAGGCGTGCTGCGGGGCATGGCCTCGGCCTTGGTGCTCTTTACGCGCACCTATTTTTTCCGCCGCGCTTTTTTGGACGGCGCTCCCGGCTTCTTGTATTGCTTTTTCGTGGCACTCGAATGCTTTTTCCGTTATGTCGCCCTGCATTACGACCGCGACTTGCTCAACGCCGGCGTCAGCCGTTGAAAGCGTGATCCTATGCACATCCTGATTTGCAACCACTCCCCTGTTCCTGTATTTGCTTACGGTGGAACCGAGCGGGTCATTTGGGATCTTGCCAAAGGACTGGTCTCCAAAGGGCATCAGGTGAGTTTTTTGGTGCCCGACAACTCACATTGCCCTTTTGCCAGAATCCTGCCCCTGAATCCGCGCAAGCCACTCAAAGACCAAATTCCAGATGACGTCGATTTGGTGCATTTTCATTTCAATCCCGGACCTGCTTTTGAATGCAACAAACCTTGGTTGATGACCCAACACGGCAACTCCATACCGGATGAGTTTTTGCCCACCAATACCGTTTTTGTATCCGCCAACCATGCCCAACGCCATGGTGCGCAATGCCATGTTTACAACGGCCTCGATTGGACCGCCTACAGCCCCGTTGATTTGCGCGCAGAGCGTCGACACTTTCACTTTCTTGGCAAAGCAGCATGGCGCGTTAAAAATGTGCAAGGTGCCATTGATGTGGCCAAGCAAGCGCATGTGCCTCTGGTGGTGATGGGGGGGAAACGACTTAATTTGAAACGCGGCTTTCGATTCACATGGTCAAGGAACATCACATTTTTGGGCATGGTGGGTGGCGACATCAAGTTTTCCACTTTGCAACATTCCAAAGGATTGGTTTTCCCCGTGCGATGGCACGAACCCTTTGGCTTGGCCGTCATTGAGAGCCTTTATTTCGGCAGCCCCGTTTTTTGTACCCCTTATGGTGCCTTACCAGAGATCGTCTCTTCTGAATGCGGCTTCTTGTCAGACGGCCTGACCGAACTTTCCGAGGCCATTCAGCACATGCAGTTTGACCCCCGAGCCTGCCACCAAAGAGCCGTTGAGCTTTTTAATGCCGAGCTCATGACAAACCGTTATCTGGCTGTTTATGAACGGATCATGTCGCAAGAACTGCTCAACAATGCACAGCCCATGATGCAAGAGCCTTTCGTCAGGCTGCCGTGGCGGAGAGATGCTTCTTGACGCTTGTTTCTTTCCCGCCTTTGTGGTGTCTGGCGCTTGCTTTGTCGTTGGTCTTTTCATCACTCAACAGCAAAGCCATGGGCCTGAGCTGGCTGCTGTTGGTGCTGGCCGGCTTCTTTGTCACCTTTCAAAACTTGCGCCAGCCCCATCGAATGGCGGACTGTCCATGGGCCAAAACATGGCTGGTGGTTGCTGCATTTGCATTGACCATCAAAGCCATACCTGTATGGTATTGGTCAGATCCCTGGAGTGAACGCCATGGGGAACTGAGGCTTTTTTTTGGCGCTTGCGCCCTGTATGGCTTGATTGGGTATAAAAATCTGGCACGCAACACCCTGGTCATGCTTGCGCACGCCTTGTGCATCAGCAGTGCCTTTGGCCTGAGCTGGGTGCTTCTTCATGGGCGTGACGCTTTGCCCTCACACCCCATTCCATGGGCAGGCGGTATGGCCATGATCAGCGCATTGCTGCTGGCCCTGTCGCTCAAGTCGGATTTTTCTCAAACACACCGCCGCCTGTGGTTTTTTGGGGGGCTGCTGGCGGTCATGGCGGTACTGGCCAGCCAAAGCCGTGGTGCCTACGGCATAGTGTTTTGGTGGCTGGCTGTGGGCCTGCACCATCTTTGGGCACATCGCCAAAACCTTCAAGGCCCAAACGGCCTGAGACACTTCACGCCACGGCGGTTGACTTTTGTTGCAGTCATCCTGCTTTGCCTTGCCAGCCTGAGCCAAACTCCCGTTTTCCAGCGCCCAGCCCAATCACTTCAAGATGCGGTGAATGAAATACGCGTGTCCAGCCAATCCACTGCGGAGGGCGCCAACAGCTCGGTCGGAGCTCGGTTGTACATGTGGCAAAACAGCCTGGTGGCCATCAAGCAGTCTCCATGGATTGGCCATGGTCATGACACCCGCAAAGAACTTTTGCGGCAGTGGGCTGAGGCCGCACACTCTGATGAAATCAAGCGTCTTGGTCACGTCCACAACGAGTACTTGCACCAACTCATTGACCACGGACTTTGGGGGCTCGGCAGCCAGCTTGTGTATCTGGGTGGCTTGCTGCTGATCTGCTGGCAAATGCAACAAAAGGGGTACAAGACTGCAGCCCTTTCGCTGGCTGGCATGGTGTTTATCCACTTCACGGTTAGTTTGTCTAACGTCAACTTTGCGCACAACTACTACACCATTAGCCTGTCATTGTTTGTGGGCTTGAGTCTGTGGTTGTCTCGGCTCGAGCTTGCAAAGCCAAAGCCCTGAAATTGCCAAAGGGCCCAAATGGGCCCTTTGTTCAGACATGCATCTTGCTTCTACGCCCAGGGCTCCATCAATAAGCCCCGTCCTTGTTCAGCACCACGCGAATCGTTTTGAACAAGATGGCGATGTCGTACCAGAGGGACCAATTCTTGACATACCAAGTGTCCAAGTACACCCGGGTGTCGTAGTTCACATCGTTGCGGCCGCTCACTTGCCATAAGCCCGTCATGCCGGGGCGCACCATCAAAAAGTAGTCAACATCGTCGCCATAACGTGACAGCTCGGCGCGGATCACAGGGCGTGGGCCCACCAGGCTCATTTCGCCGCGGATAACGTTGAACAGCTGCGGCAGCTCGTCCAGGCTGGTGCGGCGCAAAAATTGGCCAATGCTTGTGATGCGCGGGTCGTTGCGCAGCTTGAACTCGCGCTCCC